>NZ_QSHS01000025.1:20433-39537 GCF_003467795.1 Collinsella sp. AM36-4AA | reverse complement strand
CTGTTGCAATGAAGATGAGAATCAAGGGCAATTTTATATCCATACACACAAAGCAGTTAGTCTTAGGATTAACTGTTTTTTTAATATGAAAATACTATATAATATATAAGAATCATCCGGAAGGAGCGGCCGATGAATGCCAAACGATTTGTCCTGAACACACTTCTGGTAGTAGCACTTTTAGCACTCTTGGCCTTCTCCCACTGGTATTCAAACCAACCAGCATTTGGCTACGTATTATATGCAGTAATGTCCGGCGATAAGGCCTATTGCCCTCTACGCGCAATTGACGTTCTCTATTTCTATGTAGCCGGCCCCTTATCAATCGCTTTGCTCGTGTTTCTTGTCTTTTATAACATCAAAAAACGCTAACAGGGCCTCTTAGGAATCCGAATCATCCATGGAGCCGTCTATGCCGGTTTTGGTGTCGTCGTCCGTATTGGAATCGTCGTCCTTGGCGAAGGGGTTCTTGAAAAAGCCCGTCGCGTCGGGCTGAAGACCCGAGAGCTTGATCCAGGAATTATCGAGCTCGGGCTTGGGCATGGCCTTGGCCTCGGGCGCGGTCTCATTGCCGATGAGCTCAGACTCATAGATGAACGTGTCGTCGCCAAGCGCGTCATAGGCGGCGACCGGGTTGCCCTCGGCATCGCGATACGGCGTACCCTTAAACACGGCGCCTTCGTAGGCAACGAGCTGGCGGCCGGTCTCGTTTTCGAAGTAGTACACGAAGATACCCTTGAGGGCCGCACACAGCGGGATGGCGATAACCATGCCGATGGGGCCCATAAGCGCCGAGCCAATAACAAGGGCCGTGAGGCTCATGATGGGATGCACCTGCACCGAACTCTGCATGACCTTAGGCGAAATGACGTTATCGGTGACGTTTTGTGCCACCATGGTCACAACCAAGGTCCACAACGCCAGCATGGGGCTGAACATGAAACCGAGCACCGTGGCAATCGCCGCGCTCACCCAGGGACCGACAACCGGGACCAAGTGCATGATGCCGGTAAAGATGGCCATGAGCGCCGCATACGGATGCCCGATGATCGTAAAGCCGATAAAGGCAAGGATGCCACCGCAGATGGACGTCACAACCATGCCACGCATGTAACCGCCGACTGAGCGCGAAAGAATCGCGACCATAAAGCGGTACGAGGTTTCCTTTTCCTGACCGATGATGGTGCAGACCTCGTGGTGTATACGGGGATAATCGCAGGCAAGCCAATAGGCAAGCACCAGACCCAAAAAGATCACGAACAGCTGTGAGGCCGTGTTGGTGATAAGCGGAAACACGCCGCGGCCGAGCTCGGCGGCAATCTGTGAGACATATTTGGACGCCACCGTAACGAGCGAAGAAAGGTTATCGTCCAGGTACTCCTTGACCGGCGTGTTGTTGAGCGTCTTGGCGCGCGAGATCATCTCATTAAGGTCGCTGCCCGCAACACGTAGCTGCTCAGGCAGGCGGCTCAGGACTTCCATGATCTGGCCAAAGAGAATCGGCGACAGGATACAGACGACACCGACGAGCACGGCTACGACCACAATGAGCGCGATGAGCGAGCCGATGCCGCGGCCCACCCCATGATGCTCAAGCCAGTTGGTAATCGGCGACATTACAAAGGCAATAATGGAGCCGACGGCCAAAAACTCAATAACCGGCGCCAGAATCCCCATGAGGTTAAAGATGACGGCAGCGATCACGATGCAGCCGACGACGGCCCAAATGCGCAGCGTCAGAATGCGGGTGTCGCGCAGCACGCGATCGGTTTGTTGGGGGTGTTCACTCATGAACGAACCATTACTCCGTCGGGGTCAATCTTGTCCTGAATCTTCTTAAGCGTACGGCGCAGCAGACGCGAAACCTGCACCTGGGAGATGCCCAGCTTCTTAGCGATCTCGATCTGGGTCATGCCCTTCACAAAGCGCAGCTCGATCACCTCGCACTCGCGCGGGGAGAAATCGCGAATGGCCTCCTCAATCACCAGACGGTCATCGGTAAAGTCGAGCTCGTTGTCGTCGTCGGCGTAGCGATCGAGAATCGAAGGCGCATCGTCGGAATCGGACGCACCGGGGGCCTCGATGGGTACCGAGGTGTAGGCCGAGGACGATTCCATAGCTTCGAGCACCTCGTCGACGGTCACGTCCAGATATTCAGCGATTTCCTCAACCTTAGGAGAACGCTGCAGCTCGTTGGTGAGCTTATCGGTGGCTTGGTTAACCTTGGCCGAGAGCTCCTGTAGACGACGCGGCACGCGCACGCTCCAGCCCTTGTCGCGGAAGTGGCGCTTAATCTCTCCCAGAATAGTAGGTGTCGCGAACGTGGTGAACTCGAGCCCGCGCTCAGGGTCAAAACGGTCGATAGCCTTGAGCAAGCCCAGATAGCCGACCTGCAAAAGGTCATCGAGCGGCTCACCGCGGTTCTTAAACTTGTTGGCAAGAAACCTTACCAGGTTCATGTGGGACATGACGAGTTGCTCGCGGGCATCCGGATCACCGGTCTCCTTGTAGCGACGAAACAGCTCGCGGGTTTTCTCCTTGTCCCAAGCGGTCTTACCGCTCCGGGAACGTTCGGTCATATTAGATATCCGCCTTGAGGTCGAGGGAAAGCGTCAGGGGCGCCGCGGTCTTTTCGTAGGAATCGCACACGCTTGCAAGAATGAGTTCGGCATACACGGCAGCCTGGTCATCCTCATCGACAGTCGCCTGATCGCCAAAGGTAAAGGTCATTCCCACATGAGATTCGTCGACATCGAATGTGATCGAGATATCGTCGCAGTCGACCGCGGTGCACCCAAAGATGAAGGCCTCCTCGGCAGCCATGCGAATATCCTCGATGCGATCGACGGACATAGAGCACAGGGCGCCGACGTTGGCGGCCGTCATGCGCACCAAGCGCGCGAAACGCGGATCACCGGCAACGCTCAGCGTAATGGGGCAGGTTGTTTCGCTACTCATCGCAGGACTCCTCGGAGGTCTCGGCGGGCGTATAGGTGTAATACTGAGCAGGCTTGGCTGCGGGCTTCTGAGCCGTATCTGCACCATCGGCGGCCTCGTCCTCAGCCTCACCAATCAGAACGTGCTCGGTAGGCTGTTCGGCCTCGGCGGCAGTGGCGAGCTTGCGATCGTCGTCGGCTGCAGGAGCCTTCACCTTGTTAAATAGTTTCTGCACGGCACCGGCCGCAGAGTCGGTCACGCTCGACACGGCATTGCTGGCCTCGGCCACACTGCCCGTGACCTGAGAAATGTCGCGAACGACCGCCTCAACCTCAATAAGGTTGGACGTCAGGGCGTCAACGGCAGTCTTGCTCGATTTGAGGAGCGGCTCCACCTGAGCAAGTGCCGGTGTAAGCTCATCAACGGCACCATCGAGCTTTGCCACCACGGGCTGTGCCTCGGCGAGCGTGTTGTTGAGGTCGCCCACCGTCTTGTCGAGCGAATCAACGACGGTGCGCGTCTTGCGCAGCGTGAGCGCGAGCTCGATAACAGCCCACACGCCGGCAACGGCAAGTAGCAGCAAGGCGATTTGAATGGGACTCATACAAGCCTCCCAAATGAATCGAAATACAGACGCTCTTCATGGTACCCCAAAGGGGACCGAACATGCCAAGCGTGAGATCGTGGGACAAAATAATCAGCAGCTACTTCGGAGCATTCCCGCTACGGTCGCGCTCGCTTTGCTCCACACGCCATTCTTCCCAACCGCGGCCGGCAGGCTGCCAAAAGGCACCACGCTCCAGGCCTTCGGGCAAATAGCGCTGGTCGACCCAACCTTCGGGATAATCGTGTGGGTACTTGTATACACCGTACTCATCGCTGCCGGGACGGTGACGATCGCGAAGATAACTGGGCACCTCGCGCAATCCGCTACTATGGATATCGGCCAGCGCCGCATCGATCGAAGCCTCGCACGCGTTGGATTTAGGCGCCAAGCACACATAGAGTGCAGCCTGAGCCAGGTTAATTCGGCACTCGGGATAGCCAATGACCTCGGCAGACTTAAACGCGGCTTGCGCCACCAAAAGTGCCTGCGGATCGGCATTGCCAACATCCTCAGAAGCCTGAATCATAATGCGGCGGGCGATAAACTTAGGATCCTCCCCCGCGTCGATCATGCGCGCGAGCCAATAAATCGTGGCATCGGGGTCGCTGCCGCGCATGGACTTAATGAACGCACTGATAATGTCATAGTGCATGTCACCGTTTTTGTCATACGAAAAACCGCGGCGCGGGTTGGCAATCTTCACGTCATCGACGGTGATAGGATAACGCTCCCCTGCCGCCGGAGCCGGCGTCCCCTCGGTATAGGGACGCGTGACGGCAATCTCGCTCGCCAGCTCGAGCGTCGTGAGCGCGGAGCGAGCGTCGCCCGCAGCCAGCGTGCAGATGGTCTTAACCGTATCCTCATCGGCCGAGAACTTACCACCCAAACCCTGCGGTGCCTCAAGCGCACGCGCAATAAGCGTGGCGATATCCTCGTCTTTGAGGTGCTCAAGCTCCACCACGCGACCACGCGAGAGCAATGCCGAGTTGACCTCAAAGTACGGATTCTCCGTCGTAGCGCCAATCATAATGACGGTACGGTTCTCAACCGCATGCAACAGGGCGTCCTGCTGCGACTTGGAAAAGCGGTGAATCTCATCGATAAACAGAATGGTGCGGCGGTCATAGGTATTCAGGCGCGTCTTGGCCTCGTCAATCACGCGGCGCAAGTCCTTCACGGTGCCCGTCACGGCGCTGACCTCGACAAACTCGCTCTTAGTATGGTTGGCGATAATGTGGGCCAGCGTCGTCTTGCCCGTACCGGCCGGCCCGTACAGAATCACGCTCGACAGCACGTCGTGCTCAATCGCGGCACGCAGCCATGAGCCCTTACCGACGGCCTTTTGCTGGCCCACGTACTCATCAAGCGTGTTGGGGCGCATGCGCACCGCAAGCGGCGCATTCTGAAAGGAACGCTCACGCGTCGAAGCAGAAAAAAGGTCGTCCATAGCCATCCCGTGCATCAATCAAAATCGTTTTCCACGAATAGTATACCGAATAAATACGAACTACCGTTCGTTAATATAAGTACGGTGCGGAAACTTTAGACCCGGGAACAACTTACTCGTCAGCTCGCAGAAATAGCCATCCGTCATGCTCGCAATGTAATCCACCACGGCTTGGTCCTTATCGTCCTGCCATGCATAGGTACGGTCGTAGTAGGAAAGCTGCTGCTCAATGCGCGAAATGTGGTGCTTAAATATGTAGGAGGACTCGTCGCCTTCGTTTATATCCTGCAGGCAACGGTCGTAGAGCTTTTCGAAAGCCTCGCGCAGCTCCGCTTCGGAGTCGCCTTCGATACCGCCCTTGCTATAGATCTTCTCGTAGTTCTCGCACTTGGCTCGGCGGATTTCCTCAAACAGGTCCTCGCTCATCTCGATGCGTGGCTTGCCATAGCTGTGCTCGACGATATCGATGGAGGCATGCGTGAGGATCCAGCTGTTGTATGCTCCGCCCAGGTCATCGTCAAAGGCGTCAGGTGACAGCAGACCCGCAGCAATGGCGTCTTGGCGATCGCGCCCAACGTAGGCAAGGATATCCGAGATGCGAACCACGCAGCCTTCGAGCGTCATGGGACGCAGATGCTCAATTGCGCTATAGCCCGTGGCAATGCAATCCTCAACCGTCTGGTCAAACTGTTCAAAGGAACCCATATCCGAAAGCTCAAACACGCGTTGCTCGTACTCGCCGTTATGGCACAGCACGCCATCGAGTGTCTGGAGCGACACGTTGCGGCCATACAGTGCATCGAGCACACGGACTGATTGCACGTTATGGAAAAAGTAGCGACCCGTACGCTCGTGGTAAATATCGTTGAGGAATCGCTCGCCGGCATGGCCAAAGGGCGTGTGGCCCAAGTCGTGGCCTAAGCCAATTGCCTCAATCAGATCGCAGTTGAGCCCCAGGGCGCGACCGATATCGCGCGCAATGCGCGAGACAAGCTGCACGTGCAAACCGCGGCGCGACAGATCATCATTGCTACGGAAGCTAAAGACCTGCGTTTTACCAGCATATCGGGCATACGCGGGCAAATGGAGAATCTTTTCAGCATCGCGCATAAATGCCGGACGCATGAGCGTGCCCTCGTCTGCGGCTCGATCAACGCGACGGATGACCTGGTCATCGTCGCAACGGTACGGGTTGACGGCACCCGAAGCACGATCGGCGGAAATGCGCTCGACAAGTTCGGGCGACAACGCCGAGGGAATACGATCCATGCGCGCCTTAATGACGGCCGTTTCTTGATTAGTTGCCATGGCATGCTCCTTAAGAAGGATGCGCAATCGGTTACAATGTGCAGCCCACGACCTCGATTATGGCAAAAATCGGCACCAAAAACGGGAGTAATGGCAAGGAGCGCGATTTTGTGATGAGGCAGGAGAGGGCAAGGACCGGGAGCGCGGCGGCAAATGCCACGACGCCACCCATAGGATCGAGCGTGCAAAGCGCGAAGAGTGCCTTGGCATCACCCATGCCGATGCCCGGGGTTTGACGGAGGCGCCGCCAAAGCGACTCAGTCAACACAAGAGAAAGGTACACGATGACCGCAAGGCCAGCGTGGTCAAATGCCGTGTTCAAGCCCCCATCCAGCCACACGCCCGCAAACGCCGCCACGGCACACGCAGCCGCAAGCGCGTTGGGAAACCGCCGCTCACGGGCATCGATCACCGCACCGGCAAAGGCGCAGATCCAAAATGGGATATAGACCACAGGACACCTCCCGGGACGGCTGATCTAAAGCAAAAACCACCACAAAGGTGCATCCCCTTTGTGGTGGTTCTGATCGTGGTTACTTGGCGCCCTGCATGACCTCGTCGAGGGTAACGTTAACGGCGTGCTGCGTGGGCACCCAGTCGACCTTCAGGAACAGCGCGGCAACCGTGATGGGGATATAGCTGAACATAAAGATCGGGAAGGTAAACAGGTTGGTCACCAGGCGCCACTTTTGAGCGCAATGAATGTGCTTGTACTCAAAGATGGTCGTGAGCAGCGCCAGGATAAAGAAGGTCTGGTACATCATCGCGAACGTCATGATAAGCGAGGCAGCACAAGCCTGCATCTCAACCTCAGTAGCCAAGAAACCATGCGAAAGGCCGCCCACAATCAAGAACGTCGCATTAGCGAGCATCGAGATCAAGGATAGCAGCATACCAGGAGCGATGGTCATGAACATGTCGTAAGCGGCAAAGCGATGATAGCGGAAGGTCGACTTGACCAGATGCTTGCCGTAGGTAAAAAAGACCTGGTAGAAGCCCTTGGTCCAGCGCATACGCTGCTTCCAGGAAGCCTTAAACGTCACAGGCTGTTCGTCAAAAAACTCCGCCGGTGCATAACCGATGCGGATGCCGTGAATGGCGCAGAACGTGGTGAACTGGATGTCCTCGGTCAGCGTATGGAACTGCCAACCGTGCATGCCCTCGATAACGCTCGCCGAGATAAGGTAACCCGAACCCGAGACAGCGCAGGACGTCTTGCAGATATTACGCGCGTTGTTGAGAAAGCGCGCCTCGCGCAGATACCACGTAGCATTAGCCGCCGAGATCCACGAGCTGCCGAAGTTCTTGGAGTTACGATAGCTCGTGACCACATGGAAGCCCTGGTCAAAGGCATCGTTCATCTTGGAGACGTAATCGCGGGAAATAACGTTGTCGGCGTCAAAGATGAAATAGCCCTCAAAAGTATCGGGATACTCGTTGAGAATGCGATCAAAACCAAAGTCCATGACCCAGCTCTTGCCCTTACGGGCCAGGTCGTTACGCTCATAGACGACAGCGCCCGCCTCGCGCGCGAGCTGCGCCGTGTTGTCGGTGCAGGCATCGGCGACCACGAAGACCTCGATAAGCTCGGACGGATAATCCTGGTCCTTGATGGAGCGAACAAGGTTGGCGATCACGGCCTCCTCGTTATGCGCCGCGATAAAGAAGGCATAACGATGCAGCTTTTTGGCCTTGGGAGGCGCGACCTCACCACGGAGTGCACCGATGACAAAGAAGACCACCTGATACAGAAAACAGACCGTGAGTAGCGTAACCACAATCTGGTTAAAGATCACGATGGGCGTGTTAGTTTGTAAAAAGGCGAGCATGCAGGCTCCCGAGAACGCGTTACGTAAACAACCGTATATCTTACCGTAGGCTAACCGAGTTCAAGAAACCACCTAATACGGCTAGGCTTCGAGCAGACCGAGCTGCGGAACGATTTCGTCGCCGGCAGCAGTACGACCAAGCGAGCGCGGGGCCAGGTCGTCAAGAACCGCAGCGAGATCCCACGGCAGCTCGTCACGGCACTCAATGCGCTCCCCCGTCACAGGATGGTCGAATGCGACGCGCCAGGAATGAAGGAATTGCCTGGTCAGACCCTGATCGGCGCGTGCATCGCACTTTCCGTAGAGTGGATCGCCCACGCAGACGTGGTTGATATGGCGCATATGAACGCGAATCTGATGTGTGCGGCCCGTAAACAGGTGGCACTCGACGAGCGTGTAACCGTCGTCAAAACGCGTGGAATCAAAACGCTCAAGGACCTTGAAGGTCGTGATGGCCTGGCGCGCAAAGGGATCGTCCGAAACCGCCATCTTGACACGGTCACGCGTAGAACGGGCAATGCCGGTGTTAATGGTGCCCTCATCCATAGCGATATGACCGTGAACGAGCGTAATGTAGCGGCGGTCGAGCGTGCGCGTACGGATAAGATTTTGGAGCGCGCGCTGGGTGTCGTCGTCTTTTGCCACGAGCATAAGGCCCGAGGTATCGCGATCCAAACGATGCACGATACCGGGGCGGTCCTCACCCTGCACGGTGCCCAGATGGTCGATACCGCAGTGATAGACCAGGGCATTCGCGAGCGTACCGCTCTCATGACCATGCGCAGGATGGCACACCAGGCCGCGCTGCTTGGAGAGCACGATAAGGTAGTCGTCCTCGTAGCGGATATCGAGGGGAATGGCCTCGGGAATCACGTCGGTCGGGTCGTGCGGCTCGGGCAGGTCGACCGAAATGCGGTCGCCGGCTCGCACGGCATACTTTTTGGACAAGCAGGTCTCGCCGTTGACGGCCACGGCACCGCCCTCAATCAGATGCGCGCAGGCAGAACGCGTAGGGCAGCCGTCATTGGCGCCTAGATAGGCGTCAAGACGCTGACCAGCGGCATCATCGGCAACAAGGATATGGATGTCGGCCATTAGCGCTCGCTCCTTTCGCGAATCTTGCGGGCACGCTCCCCACGCTGCTGGGCCTTGCGCTTAGCGCGGGCCTCGTCACGGGCGTTGAGTTCGGCGGTCGCGTCGACCTCACGGGCCGCAGGACTCAAGAACATGTAGCCGATGAGGGCAAGCACCACACCGACCGTAATGCCGACATCGGCCACATTGAAGACGGGGAAGTCGATGAAGGTGGTGGCAATAAAATCGGTCACAAAGCCAAAAGCCAGACGGTCGATCGCATTGCCAATGGCGCCGCCCACGACCATAGCCATGCCCACAACCTCAAAGCGAGCAAGCTGGGGCGCGCGAAGCAAGTACACCGCGATCGCAACGATAACGACAAACGCCAGCACGGCAAACGCGAGGCCATGTCCCTCGCCCAAGCTAAAGGCAGCACCGATGTTACGCACGAAAAGGAAGTCGATCACACCGGGGATAATAGTCACATGCAGAGCATCGCCGACGGCACGAACCGCAAGCTTGGTCAGCTGGTCAACAAGCAGCACGGCCAACGCCACGCTACCAGCAACACCCAACCGCCAACGCAAAGGCGGCGTCATATCCGCAGAACGACCCAAATCAATCCCCTACCCTCAAAAACATCGAATTACGTTTAACGCAAATCAATATCTTATATTGACCAGCAACGAAATAGCCGATGATTCGCTACCAACAGCGAAAACCCGCCAGAGCGAGCAAGGTGCCTTGAAGCAAGGCGGCATAGACCTTCTGGTCATGCCGCCGAAGCTGAAAGGCAGATTGCCGCTCTGGCGGGTTTGCAGCGTCGAGCCGTTACGCGGTTTGGTAAAACCGCGTAACTAGAGTGCGTTCGCGCACCTCTTACAGATATGAGCGTGGCCGTTGTACTCGCCGACGGTGGTGCGGTAGTTCCAGCAACGGTCGCAGCACTCGCCCTCGGCAGCCTCGATGGCAACGGAGAGCTCCTCGCCCTGGGTCAGCTCAACATCGGAGACGATGTAGAACTCGGCCAGGTCGACGGCCTTGTCGCCGGTCAGCAGCGCGTACATCTCGGCGGGAACGACCGCCTTGACGCGGACCTGCTGGCTCTTGGTGAAGGTGCCGGCGGAGCGGGCGTCCTCAAGGGCCTTGGTCACGGCGCTACGGAGCTCGAGTGAAGCCTCGAGCACGCCCTCAAACTCATTGGCCTCGTCGATCGTGATGGGCGACTTGTACCAATCGAGCAGCGCGGCGTACTTCTGATGATCGACGCAGCCGGCGGGCGCATAGGCCATGGCCTCGTCGACCGTGTAGGACAGGATCGGCTGCAGGTCGCGCATGAGCATCGAGAAGAGCTCGGCCAGCACGGTTTGGGCGCTGCGACGCTCGAGCGAGCCGGGCTTCTCGCAGTACAGACGGTCCTTCAGGGCGTCGAGGTACACGTTGGAAAGCTCAGTCACCACGAAGTCGTAGAGTGCACGGTAGGCACGCGGGAACTCGTAGCTGGCATAAGCATCGTCAACCTCGGCCTGGACCTGAGTCAGGCGGGCAACCATGAGCTTGTCGAGCGGCAGCAGGTCGGCAAAGGCGACGCCGTCGGTCTCGGGCTCAAACTGACCCTCGAGCTCGGAGAGCAGGAAGCGCAGCGTGTTGCGGAAACGACGGTAGGCATCGGACGTACGAGCGAGAATCTCGTGGTCGATGGAGACGTCGGAGCTGGTATCGACGGAGGCGACCCACAGACGGATGATGTCGGCACCCATCTCGTCGCAGACCTTGTTGGGGTCGATGACGTTGCCGAGTGACTTAGACATCTTACGGCCCTGGCCGTCGAGGGTGAAGCCCTGCGAGACGACCGCCTTGTACGGAGCGTGGCCGTTGGCGCCCACCGAGGTGAGCAGTGAGCTCTGGAACCAACCGCGGTGCTGGTCAGAGCCCTCGAGGTAGACGTCCGCCGGGTACTCCAGCTCGGGACGGTACTCGCAGACGGCCTTCCAAGACACGCCGGAGTCCCACCACACGTCAAGGATGTCCTTATCAGCCTTGAGGTGATGGCCACCGCACTTGGGGCAGACGCAGGCCTCGCCCAGATAGCTCTCAGGAGCGTCGGTGAACCAGGCGTCGGAGCCCTTCTCGTGGAAGAGCTTGATGACGGCGTCGAGCGTGGCGTCGTTCATGACCTTCTCGCCGCAGTCGGCGCAGGTGTAGCTGGGGATAGGCACACCCCAGTTGCGCTGACGGCTGATGCACCAGTCGGGACGCTGCTCGACCATGGCGCCAATGCGGTTGGCGGCGTGGGCCGGATACCACTTGACGTTCTGGCGGACCTCTTTGCCAGCCTGCTCGCGCAAGCCAGTCTTGTCCATCGAGACGAACCACTGGTCGGTAGCACGGAAGAGCACCGGGTGCTTGCAGCGCCAGCAGTGCGGATAGCTGTGCGTGATCTTCTTCTCAAGGACCAGGGTGCCGCGCTCGCGCAGGAACTCGATAATGTGCGGGTTGGCCTCATCGGTATCCATACCGCTGAAGGGGCCGCCGGTGCCAAACTCCTCGCCGGTGTAAAACTTGCCGTCGTCATCGACCGGCATGCAGATGTCGGTGATGCCCTCCTTGAGGCAGGCAAAGTAGTCGTCGACGCCGTGGCCGGGCGAGTTGTGGACGATACCGGTACCGTCATCGACACCGACGTAATCGGCCAGCAGCGCCACGCCCTCAACACCGTCAAAGATCGGCTGCTTGTAGTGGATGTGGTGGAAGGTCTCGGCGGGAACCACGTAGGGCTTGCCGTCGACCATAACCGGGGTGTACTCCCAGCCAAACTCCTCGCAGCACTTGGGAGCCAGGTCCTCGAGCATGACCTCGGCACGACCATCGTGCTCAACGGCGACATAGGCGGCGCCGGGCTTAAGGGAAACGGCCTGGTCGGAGGGAATGGTCCACGGCGTGGTCGTCCAGATGATAAAGTCGACCGGGCCATCGAAGCCCTCGAGGCCGGCGGGCTTGGAGGTCATCTCAAAGCGGACGAAAATGGAGGGGCTCGTCTCGTCGGAGTACTCGATCTCGGCCTCGGCCAGCGCGGTGTGGCAGTGCTTGCACCAGTGAACCGGCTTGTGGCCACGATAGATCATGCCCTTGTCGAACATGGCCTTAAAGACCTCGATGTCGGCAGCGTCATGCTGGTGATAGAGCGTAAGATAGGGGTTGTCCCAGTCGCCGAGCACGCCCAGACGACGGAAGCCGGCCTTCTGCAGCTCGATGTTCTCGACAGCGAACTTGTTGCAGAGCTCACGGATCTTAGCCGTGGGGGTCTGGTTGAACTTCTCGGTGCCGAGCTTCTCCTCGACCTTGTGCTCGATCGGCTGGCCGTGGCAGTCCCAACCGGGGACATAAGGGACCTCATAGCCCTGCATCATCCAGTAGCGGTTGATCATGTCCTTGGAGATCTTATTCATGGCGTGGCCGATGTGGATCGGACCGTTGGCGTACGGAGGGCCGTCGTGCAGCACGAACTTCTTGTGACCCTCGTTCTTCTTCAGAACCTGCTCGTAGACCTTGTTGTCCTGCCAGTCCTTGAGTCGCTTGGGCTCGGACTTGGAAAGACCGGCACGCATGGGAAAACCGGTCTTGGGCAGATTCATCGTCTGCTTGTACTCGTTTGCCACGGTACCCCTTTCATGTCGTGGGCGCGCACGCCCTCTGGGCACCACAAAAGCGCCCGTCCCTACAAGCTGGGACGAAGCGCCACAAACGGGCTGCACGCCCGCAAAAGCTCTTCGCTTAACCACCCAGCTTAGATGCCCTCACCCGCATTACAGCGCGCTCGCATCCGTTACTCGGCTGGCCTGTATCGACGACCATCTCGGCGATGTCTACTAAGACGTGCCTGTACGGCGCGTCCGTTGGGACCGCAGCTCCGGGGTGATTTTCATCGGTCGCATGCGCGGGTTCTCAGCACTCCCCGCTCTCTGTAGCATACGGATGGCCGACTACTCGTCCCCATCAACGCTTATGCGGAGTATGCTAGCACGTTCCGCGCCAGCGAAAAACCCTCAACATCGGTTTCATACTTTAGTAATTTCTCACGGTCGCAAGCACTCACTTGGAGCAAAATGCCTGTAAGCACTTTATCGAACGAAAGAAGGTTGCTATGCGCACGATTGGGATGAGCGATTATACCGTCGGCGAAGACTGCTTTGACGAGCTGCCCGGAGCGCTGGCCGAATACGGAGCGACCAAGGTCGCAATCATCGGTGGCAAGCGGGCACTGGCCGCAGCACTTCCCGGTATCGAAGCTGTGCTGGAAGGTACCGACGTCGAGATTCTAGAGACGCGCGTCTACGGTACCAACAGTACACGCGCCAATATCGCCAAGGTCGTAAACTCCCCCGCCTGCCAGGAAGCCGACGTGCTTATCGCATGCGGCGGCGGCAAGGCGCTCGACACCATGAAGACGGCGGCCATCGAGCTCAAGAAGATCGTCTTTACGGTGCCGACGATCTGCTCCAACTGCTCGGCCGCGACCGCCATTGCCGTCGTCTACAACGACGACGGCTCGCTCGAGGGCTATTCGTACCCCAACCGCCCCGCGCACATCTTCATCAACCCCAAGATCATCGCCGAGGCTCCGGCGGAGTACTTCTGGGCGGGCGTGGGCGATGCCCTGTCCAAGCAGCCCGAGGTCGAGTACGCCACGAGCGCCGGCAACCTGGAGCACACCGCAGGTCTTGGCCTGGCGCTCGCACACACCTGCTCCGAGCCGCTGTTTACCTATGGCGTGCAGGGTCTTGAGGACGTTCGCCAGAACCTGTCGACCGAAGCCGTCAAGCAGATCGCGCTCGATATCGTGGTCAACACGGGCTACGTCTCCAACCTGACCAACCAAAACGATTACTACTACAACTCGAGCGTGGCGCACGCGTTCTACAACGCTTCCTGCAGCATTCCGCGCGAGGGCTCCTACCTGCACGGCGAGGTCGTGAGCCTGGGTGTGCTCGTGCTTTTTGCCTACACGGGCGATACCGAGAACCTTGAGCGCTACGCCGCCTTTAACAATCAGATGGGCCTGCCCGTGACGCTTGAGCAGGTCGGGCTTTCCGAGGCTGATATCCCTGCCCTGTGCGAGTACGCGCACGCCACCAACGAATGGAAGCAAGGCAACCCGGAGCCCTTCACCGACGAGAAATTCGCCGCCGCCATCAAGGCCGCCAACGCTTACGGCCACACGCTCTAGGACTGACCCAAAACCACCACAAAGGGGACGGGCACCTTTCTGGTGGTTTTTTATTGCTCCAGCATTCAGTTCGTACTCGAACCCGATTCTTTACGAGAAAGGGTTCGGGTACGTTTTTTGTTTATCGGAAATTCTGCGGAAGGACTACTCGGAACGGTAAACAGAAACGAACAGAGGCAGGGTATCATCGTGGTGATGGTATCCTGCCTTTTGTTTTGCAGGATCAAGGTCGCTTTATGCGAACTTGATCGCCACTTATATGGCGCATTGATGGCAATTGCTTCGTACGTGCATACCGGGAGCCTGTACACCTCTGGCAAGGCGTAGCACACTAGACTTTGTTCCAAAGTCCGTGTGCTAAGGGGGCAGGCCCCTTAGAATTCCTGTGGAGTGTGTACGCACGTACGCAGGAAAACGGCAAAATTTCGCTATATCAGGGCGTTCTTTCATTGGAGAGTATGGTATACACGGCTTAGTTCAACAAATAAGAATTTATATATAAAGGAGAATACTGATGAAACTGTTTTTATGTTCTCACTTTTCAAGTGTAGGAAGTCTGATTAAGGAAGAAGTTGAAAGTAAAAAAGTCGCATTTATTCCAACAGCTTCGCTGCGTGAAGGCTACACCGGTTATGTCGGCTCGGCTCGAAAATTATTCAAAAAGTTGGGAGCAATCGTAACTGAAATTGATATTTCAACGGAGGCTTATTCAACGATACAGTCTCTTTTTGAAGATGCGGATGTGATCTATTTTACCGGCGGAAATTCTTTTTTCCTTATAGACCAGCTCCGTAAAACGGGAACGGATGAGCTGTTGAAGAAAGAATTGGCAAAAGGAAAACTGATGATTGGTGAATCGGCAGGTGCGATTGTATGCGCTCCAAGCATCCAATATATCGAGCAAATGGATGAAAAGCCGGAGGACTACTCACAAGAAGATGATGCAGGGCTTAATTTGATTGATTTCTATGTTCTTCCGCATTTTCTTACAGCACCATTTAAGAAAGTTACCGAGAAAATAATAACTGAGTTTTCGGATTTGAATCTATGCCCAATTAACAATCGTCAGGGAATTGTAATTGATGGTGAAGGTTCAAAGGTTATTTGCAAAGAGTAATTTAAAATTCCAGTTTGCTGCACTCGTTCCTAGCAGGGTTTGAGGCAGGCACGCCCCAACAAGAAGCCGTCCCAAAGGGGCAAGAATGGGGACTGCGGACGATTTCTTGGACCGTTACGCGGCCCTTCCCAGCGCGGAGCGGAACTCGGCCGGCGTGCGGCCGCCGAGCGCATCGCTGCGCCTCTCCGTATTGTATCGGCCGATCCAGCCCCCGAGTTCCTCGATGAAGCGGGCGGGGGTCCAGTCCGACCAGTCCCTGCCGTGCCAGAACTCCTTCTTGAGCAGGCCGAAGAAGCCCTCCATCGCCGCGTTGTCCGGGCTGCAGCCCTTGGCGGACTGGATTGGCTACGCTGATGTGGACAGTTCCGGGAGAGGCGCAAGAGACGGGAAGGCCGTGTGCGCGTTCCTGCGCGAGGGCCGTGGGGAGGGGCTGCCTGGGTACGGCGCCTGTCAACTCGGTCTACGTCTTTGATGACCGGGTCGTACTCAATATCAACTTCACGGATGATGCCAAAACGGTCACCCGTGAGGAAGTGTTGGGTTCGAGTGCTGTGGACAATGTTCCAGCATGCTGGGATCGAACTCGCTAGCCGGAATCACACGGTACCCGTGACGCAGCAGCAGATCGACAAAAACACCATTGCCCGCGGTGAGCGTACCGCTAAAGGTGCCATCGTAGACGTGACCCGTACCGCACGAGGGGCTGCGGTCCTGCAAAATGCACGCAACGATCTCGGACGGGCCGCCCGCCTGCTCGCACATATCGAGCGCGCGCTGAGCACCCTGGCGAAACTCGCGATCGACCGAGATGCCCTCGCAGGTACAAACCTCGCCATTCACAATCTCGGACGGCTTGCGCGGTGTGGGCAAGCCGCCAAAAACCTCGGGGCACACCAACAGGACCTCGGTCCCTGTGCGTTCGCAGGCCTCGACCAACGCGCGATGGTAATTGTCGAGCCCGTTATATTTGCAGCTCTCTCCCATCAAGCAGGCACTCACCACGATCTTCATACATATCCCTCCCAAACAAAACGCCCCATTTGAGATAGAAACTCAAATGGGGCGTTCGACGTTGTGCAACCAGCCTTACTGCTGCTTTGGCATCAGCGGATTCTCGCGCGTGAGGAGATTCATGAACTCCTCGCCCGTGATCGTCTCCTTCTTGTACAGATAACGAGCCAGCTCATGGAGCTTAAACTTGTTCTCCTTGAGGATCTGCAGGGCGCGGTCATGTGCGTCCTCGATCAGCTTGGCGACGATCGCGTCGACGCGCTCGGCCGTACCGGGGGCACAGGTGAGCGACGTGTCCTGGTTGAGGTAGGCATTCTGAACGGTACCGAGCGCCATCATGCCAAACTCTTCCGACATACCAAAGCGCGTCACCATGTTGCGGGCGAGCTTGGTGGCCTGCTCGATATCATTGGCCGCGCCAGTCGTCATCTCACCAAAGATGAGCTCCTCGGCAGCACGTCCGCCGCAGTAGACAGCGAGCTTGTCGAGCACCTCCTGGCGCGTGGTCAAGAAGCGCTCGTCCTCCTCGACCTGCATGGTGTAGCCCAGAGCACCGCTCGTACGCGGCACGATGGTGATCTTCGTAACCGGCGCAGAACCCTTCTGGCGGGCGGCAACGATGGCATGGCCGATCTCGTGATAGGACACGACCTGTTTCTCGTGATCGGACAGCACCGTGGACTTACGCTGCTGGCCGGCGATGACGACCTCCACCGACTCCTCAAAGTCATCCTGCGTGGCGCGCTTGCGACCCTCGCGGACAGCGCGCAGGGCGCCCTCGTTGATGATGTTGGCCAGGTCGGCACCCGAGGCGCCAGGCGTGGCGCGGGCGATCGCGGTCAGGTCGATCGGCGGCTGCGTCTTCACGCTCTTGGCGTGCAGTTCAAGGATATTCTTGCGACCGGTCAGGTCGGGCAGCTCAACGGGGATGCGGCGGTCGAAGCGGCCGGGGCGCAGCAGGGCCGGATCAAGGCTGTCGGGACGGTTGGTCGCAGCGAGGACGACGATACCCTTGTGGTTATCGAATCCATCCATCTCGGTCAGCAGCTGATTGAGCGTCTGCTCGCGCTCGTCGTTGCCACTAAAGCCGCCGCCATCGCGCTTCTTGCCGATGGTATCGATCTCGTCGATAAAGACGATGCACGGGGCCTTTTCCTTGGCCTGCTTAAACAGGTCGCGAACCTTAGCGGCGCCGCGGCCGACAAACATCTCAACAAACTCAGAACCAGAAATACTAAAGAACGGCACGCCCGCCTCGCCGGCCACAGCCTTGGCGAGCAGGGTTTTACCGGTACCCGGAGGGCCGACAAGGAGAGCGCCGCGTGGCAGTTTGGCGCCGATCTCCTCGTAGCGCTGCGGCTTCTCCAGAAAGTCGACGACCTCCTTGAGGGACTCCTTAGCCTCTTCCTGGCCGGCGACATCCTTAAAGGTCACGCCCACGTCCTTGGAGGCGATCACGCGCGCGCCGGACTTGCCCAGTCCGCCGCCGCCAAAACCACCGCCGCCAAAGTTCATCGACGGACCGTCATCACCCATGGCCTTCTTCATGCGGCGGTTGAGCCACCAGCCAATCAGGAAGAAAATCACCATGGGAAGAATGAGGGTGAGCAGGTAGTAGGTCATCAGGCCCGAGTTCTTATCGGGAACGACCGACTCAAGCGAAGCACCGGACTCAAGCACGCGATCGGTAAAGCCCGCGTCATTCGGCACACCGGTCGTCTTGTAGGCGATATTCTCGTCCTCGCCCTTCTTGGTGTAATAAATCGTGTAATCGTCCGTGTTGTACTCGACCTTGTCGACGCTCTTCTTATCGAGCGCTTTGACAAACGTCGAGTAATCGGTCTTCGTAATCTGCTGCGTGTGACCGATGTTGGGGAACAGAACGGTCGAGAGCACGAGGTAGACGACGAAGGCGATGAGCACGTAGAGGATCATATTCCGTCTACGTTTATTGTCATCCATCTCCATCTGCTTGAACTCCATCTACTGGGGTTGATAATTTTTTCTAGAATACCCAACCCGGACGGCGATAAACCGACGCCGGGCACGAAAGGACAGAGAAGGCATCACTGGGAGTCGGCAAGGTTCAAATCTATACGGGCGACGGCAAGGGCAAGACGACGGCTGCGCTGGGGCTTGCGCTGCGCGCCACGGGCTATGGACTTAACGTACTCATGCTTCAGTTTGCCAAGAAGCTGCACTGCGCCGAGCATGATGCGGCGCCCCGTTTAGGTCTGCGCATCGTACAAGCCGACCGCGACACGCCCGAAGCCTGTGCCGCACAGATCATGGAGCTGGCGCGCGAGCAGATTAGCCAGGTCGACGTGCTGATCTTGGATGAGCTGGGAGAAGCCATGCGCCGAGGCTTTGTGACGCGCGAAGATGTCGAAGCGTTGATCGCAATGAAACCGACCACCACAGAGCTCGTGCTCACCGGCCGCGGCTTGCTGCCACTGGCCGATCTCGCGGACCTAGTAACCGAAATGCGCCCCGTCAAACACTACTTCGACGAAGGCCTCCTAGCCCGCCAAGGCATCGAATACT
>NZ_QSHS01000025.1:0-20423 GCF_003467795.1 Collinsella sp. AM36-4AA | reverse complement strand
CCGTCAAACACTACTTCGACGAAGGCCTCCTAGCCCGCCAAGGCATCGAATACTAAATGATCCGAAGGGGACGGAGGAAAACGGATCATTTTGCCTTATCGCCAGGTCAATGATCCGTTTTCCTCCGTCCCCTTCGGATCATTAGGCGGTGGCGCGGCCGAGCCAGTTGCCGCTGTGGTGGTAGATGGTAAACATCGTGGCCGTGATTAGCCAAGTTACGGGGTAAACCAGCAGCAGGTGCTCAAGCGACGGATCGAACGGCATAATCGCAAACACCCAGATCACCCTGAGCACGACGGTGCCAAAAATCGTGAGCATCATAGGCTGGAAGCTCACGCCAGCGCCGCGGATGGAGCCGGACGCGTTTTCGATAATCGAGAAGATCGCGTAGAACGGCGCGATGAAATGAAGAATCGTCGTGGTGTAGGCCGAAATCGAAGCATCGTCGACAAACAGACGCGACAACGGACCCGAGAACACCAGTAGCACGGCAGACAGGCCACCAATGAGCATAAACGACAGCACAAGCGACGTATGGTAGCCCTTGCGCATGCGCTCGTAGTTGCGCGCGCCAAAGTTCTGTGCCGAGAACGTGGTGATCGAAACGCCAAGCGCCTCGGTAACCATCCAGACAATGCCATCCAAACGGCCCGAAAGACCCCACGCCGTGGTGACATCGGCACCAAACGAGTTGACCGACACCTGAATCAAAACGTTGGAAATCGAATACGCAGCAGACTGAAAGCCAAGCGGCAGACCACACGAGATCATGCTCTTACAAATGCCAGGATCAATGCAGAGTTTGGACAGTGAAAGCCGCCACGCACCCGGAGCGTGCATCATACGAATCACGATCATCGTGGCGTTGGAGCAAATGGTCAGCGCCACCGCGATGCCGCAGCCCAGAGCCTCCATATGAAGCACGGCAACGAAGATGACATCCAGCACCGCATTAACAAGGCAGCCGGAAGCAATGATCACAGCAGGACCGCGTGTGTCGCCCACGGCGCGCAGCAGCGCCGTTCCCATATTGAGCAGCAGCGCCGCAACCATGGCGGCAAAATAGCAACGAGCATAGGCCACGCCCTCGGCCAATAGTTCATGCGGCGTGTTCATAAGTACCAGCATGGGCTCAACGAACACTATGCCAAGAATCGAGAAAACGATACCGCCCACCAGCGCGAGCGTCATGGCCGTATGGACCGAACGACTCAATCGCTCATCATCGTGCTGACCAAAAAACTGACCGGTAATGACCGCGCAGCCAGCGCCAACGCCAACGCAAAAGCCAATGCAGAGCTCGGTGAGCACCATCGTGGCTTGAATGCCACCCAGCGCGAGCTTGCCGCCAAACTGGCCGACGATATACGTACCAATAAGCGTGTAAGCCTGCTGAAAAAACGAGCTAAAGAAGATAGGGACGCACAGCGACAGCAGCTGTTGCCAAATGACACCCTGCGTTACATCGATAGCCGTAGATTTCTTAGCCACACGCCCTCCCCACCAGCGTACGTCAAACAACAAAACGGCAATTTAAGACCAAAGCCAATACCAGCTTAGCACCGACCGACGTCGGCCGAAACGCCCCGAACCAGAGCCCGGTGCTAACTATCTGCCTAGTGATACAGCCCCGGCTGGTAGTGGTACTCGTTGCTCACATGCGGGCACAGCTGCCAAAAGGCAACAGCGCTTGCCGCGGACACGTTGAGTGAATCGACCCCATGCGCCATCGGAATACGCACGGCGCGGTCGCAGCCTGCAATGGTCTTGGCGCCCAAGCCAGCACCCTCGGTGCCCATAAAGATTGCCAGGCGGTCAATCTCCTGGAGCGCGGGATCGTCCAGCGACACCGAATCATCCGTCAACGCCATAGCGGCACACGAAAAGCCGGCATCGTGTAGCGCCGCCAGCCCATCATGCGGCCATACGCGCGCTTCGCTGCCAATGCGTGTCCAGGGCACCTGGAACACCGTGCCCATGCTCACGCGGGCCGAACGACGATACAGCGGATCACAACACGTAGGACTGACCAAAATGCCGTCGACGTTGAGCGCGGCCGCCGAGCGGAATATTGCGCCCACATTGGTATGGTCGACAATGCCCTCGAGCACGCACACGCGCACCGGGCGCTCCCCCGCCGCCTCGACGACGCCGCCCAAGAACTCATCAACCGGAATCTGTCGCGGGCGACGAAATGCCGCGAGCGCACCGCGCGTCACATTGAAGCCCGTCAGCTGCTCCATGAGCTCCATGGAGGCAACGAACACAGGAACCGGACCCGCGCCCTCGCGCACAACCAGGCGCTCAAACAGCGGCATCATCTGGTCGAGCCAGCGCTCACCCAACAGAAAACTCACCGGCCCGTATCCGGCGCGAACCGCGCGCTCGATAACCTTAGCGCTCTCGGCGATAAAGATGCCCTTTTGCGGCTCCAGCACGCAGCGCAGCTCGCGCTCGGTCAGTCGCACGTAGGCATCGAGCCGCTCGTCCTCGAGCGAATCGATTCGCAGCACCTCAACGGCATCAGTCATAGCAGCCCGAACCCTTCCAATAGCAGCATCTATATACAACGAGGCGACGCCAGGCGTCGCCCCTCAATCATTACAACCCGATAATACCGTGGCAAAAGGTGATTTAAGCACTAACGCGACGATACGTCACGAACTCATAATCGAGGCCTTCGTCACCCTCGCCCGCGGCAATCGTGGCAACCCCTTCGCGCCGCGCAACTTCCCACGCGGGATCGGCGTCCAAGTCGGGAAAGTACGTGTCCACGGGATGGACGCAGTGGTTATGCGTGACCTCGGCCTCCACGCAGTACGGCAAAAACTGCCGATAGACATCGCCGCCGCCGATCACCCAGGCAACGGGCTCATCGGCAACCGCGGCGAGCGCCTCGCCGATACTATGCACCACGTCGACTCCCTCGGGCGTAAAATCCTCGTCGCGCGTGAGCACGATATTGCGACGATTCTTGAGCGGACGTCCACCGGGAAAACTCAGCAGCGTCTTGCGTCCCATGATGACCGGACAGCCCTTGGTACACGCCACAAAATGGCGCATGTCGGCGCGATTGGACACGACCATATCGCCCTCGCAGCCAATGCCCCAGTCGTCACACACGGCGACGATGGCAGAAAGCTTACACGTCATACCTGCCACCTATACCGCAATGGGGATGCTCTTGACCTGCGGGCCGTGCTCGTAGCCCTCGACGATCAGGTCGTCGGTCGTAAACGCGTAGAAATCGTGCACATCAGGGTTAAGCGTTACCTTGGGCGCCGCAAACTGCGGACGCTCGATAAGTTCGCGGACGATGTCGACATGGCGGTCGTAAATGTGGGCATCGGCAATCACATGCAGCAGCTCGCCGGGAATCATATCGACCGACTGCGCGACCATCATCAGCAAGATGGCGTACTGGCACACGTTCCAGTTATTCGCGGCCAAAATGTCCTGGCTGCGCTGGTTGAGAATCATGTTGAGCGTCGGTTTGTCATCCTGCGGTCGCTGTGTCACGTTATACGTCACGCTGTAGGCGCACGGATACAAGTGCATCTCGGAAAGGTCGCTAAACACGTACGTGTTGGTCATGATGCGGCGACTGTACGGCGTATGCTCAAGGTCGTACAACACACGGTCCATCTGGTCAAAGTCGCCCTCGGTATAATGGCTCTTCTGGCCAATCTGATACCCGTAGGCCTTGCCGATGGAGCCGGTCTCGTCGGCCCACTCGTCCCAAATATGGCTGTTGAGGTCATGCACGTTATTGGACTTCTTTTGATAGATCCATAGGATCTCATCCATGGCAGATTTGAGGGCCGTACGACGCAAGGTAAGCGCGGGAAACTCCTCGCGCAGGTCGTAGCGCGCCGTAACGCCAAAGTTTTTAATGGTATAGGCAGGGGTGCCATCCTCCCACACCGGACGGACCTTTTGGCCCTCGGTGGTGGTGCCATGGTCCAGAATATCGCGGCACATGGTTACAAACTGTTGATCAGCCTTGCTCATTGACCCTCCTGTCAGTCGCCTATAAGCAATTTTTATTGTAGCCCAGGCGCACGCGGCCCCACAGCCCAAACATAAGCCCTCATTTTCTGACATATGCCAGAAATTCCTTGCACAAATCCGCACGTTCGCTATTCTATTGTTGACATATGTCAGATTTGGAGCACGTATGGCAGGAAGACGCGAAAAATTACGCCGTGTTGGGATCATCCCCGAATATCGCGGCTTTACCCCCGACGGCCTTGCCAGCGGAGACGCCATCGAGATGACGGTCGATGAGCTCGAAGTACTGCGCCTGTGCGACCTGGAAGGCCTCAATCAGGAGGCCGTCGCCCAGCAAATGGGCATCGCCCGCGCCACCGTGGCGGCCATCTGCAGCCGCGCACATCGCAAGGTGGCAAACGCTCTGGTCAACGGGCGGGCGCTCGTCATCGAGGGCGGCAATATCGCGTACTCCCCCATCACCGCAACGACGGCCGCATGGCCAGCAAAGGAGGTCTACACCATGAGGGTGGCAACCACGTACGACAACGGCAACATCTTTATGCACTTTGGCCGCAGCGAGCAGTTCAAGATCTACGACATTCAGGATGGCAAGGTACTCAACGAGCAGGTCGTGGGCACCGACGGCACCGGCCACGGTGCCCTTGCGGGCCTGCTCGCCAACGGTGGCGTGGACACGCTCATCTGCGGCGGCATCGGCGGTGGCGCCATCAACGCGCTTGCCCAAGCCGGCATCACGGTGTACGCAGGAGCTCAGGGCAGCTGCGACGCTTGTGTCGAGGCCCTTATCGCCGGAACGCTCGCACAGAACGGCGAGGCCACGTGCGGCTGCCACGGCCATGACCACGCCCACGAACATGGCGAGTCCTGCAGCTGCCACGGCCATCACGAGCACGAGGGCCACGAGGGCTGCGGCTGCCACTAACGGCACGGCACCGCGAGCTCGGGGCGCGACGCTGAACGCAGCCCAACTATCAAAGCCAACAACAGAGGCCACCCGGTAGCTTCCGAGTGGCCTTTGCCATATCAAGCTGGAATTACAGCCCTATTTCTTATTGCGCATCTGCGCTTCCATCTGGCGCAGCAGGTCCATATCGGACTTAGGACCACCCGTTCCCAGGCCGCCCATGCCGCCCAAGCCCATGGCATCCAGACCGGGAATATTGGGCATGCGCATCTTCTTGCCCTTCTTGCCCTTTTTGCCCTTCTTGCCGCCGGCCTGTGCCTGATTGGCCATCGTGCGCATGCGGCCCATCATCTTGTTCATCTCGCCCCACTGCTTCATAAGGCTATTGACCTCGGTGGGGGTCACACCGGCGCCCTTGGCGATACGCGCGCGACGCTGGCCGTTGATGATGGAGGGACGCAGACGCTCCTCCTTGGTCATCGACATGATGATGGCCTCGTTCTTGTCGAAGATGCCCTCGTCCAGGTTACCGCCCATCTGGTTGAGCGCGCGCTGGCCACCGGGGAGCATGCCCAGGATACCCTTCATGCCGCCCATCTTTTTGACGGCTTTCATCTGGTCGAGCATGTCGTTCATGGTAAAGCCCTCGCGCAGCATGCGCTCGGCAGCCTCGAGCTGTTCGGCATCGGCGGCCTCCTGGGCCTTCTCGATGATGCCGACAACGTCGCCCATGCCCAAGATTCGCTTGGCCATGCGATCGGGATAGAACGGCTCAAGCGAATCGGGTTTCTCGCCCATGCTCACAAACTTGATGGGCTTGCCGGTCACCTGACGCACCGAAAGCGCGCCACCGCCACGGGCGTCACCGTCGAGCTTGGAGATAATCACACCATCAAAGTCGGTGCGCTCGGCAAACGTCGAGACCACGTTGACGATATCCTGGCCGGTCATGGCGTCGACGACCATCAGCACCTGGTCGGGCTTGACGGCCTTCTTGATGTCGACGGCCTCCTGCATCATCTGCTCGTCGATCTGAAGACGTCCGGCGGTATCGACGATGACCACGTCACGCAGGTGGTCGACGGCCTCCTGGATGGCGCCCTTGGCGATGTCGACCGGGTGCTCGCCGTCACCGCGGAAGACCGGCACGCCGATCTCGCCGCCGAGCGTGGCAAGCTGGTCGGCAGCAGCGGGACGGTAGACGTCGCACGCGGCGAGCAGCGGCGAGCGGCCCTGCTTCTTGAGCAGGTGGGCAAGCTTTACGGCAGCCGTGGTCTTACCGGAGCCCTGCAGGCCCACGAGCATGATGACATTAGGAATGCGGTTACTAAAAACGAGCTTGCTCTCGGTGGAGCCGAGCATCTCGGTGAGCTCGTCGAGCACGATCTTGACGACGTTTTGCGCCGGCGACAGCGACTCCATGACCTCGGCGGTCATGCAGCGCTCCTTAGTCTTAGCAACGAACTCCTTGACGACCTTAAAGTTAACGTCGGCCTCGAGCAGCGCCATGCGAATGTCGCGCATGGCCGAGGTGATATCGGCCTCGGTCAGCTTACCCTTGCCGCGCAGGCGGTCAAATGTGTCGTTGAGGCGATCGCTCAGGGAATCAAACACTGGTTACTCCTTAGTTGGACTCGCCCACCAGGGCGCGGCAGAAATCCTTGGCGTTAAACTCCTGCAGGTCATCGACCTGCTCGCCCACGCCGATGCGCAGGATCGGGAGCTTGAGCTTCTCGGCCACGGCCATGGCGATACCGCCCTTAGCCGTGCCGTCGAGCTTGGTCATGATAATACCGTCCAGGCCCAGCGCCTCGTTAAACTCGAGCGCCTGGTTCAGACCGTTCTGACCAGTGGCGGCATCGATCACAAGCACGACCGAAACCGGCATGGGGCCGGCGGCCATATTGGCGGCGCGCTTACGCGTCACGTTGACCACCTTGGCGAGCTCGCGCATGAGCTCGGGGCTCGTATGCAGACGACCGGCGGTGTCGATAAGCACCAGGTCGCTGCCGCGCCTGTCGGCCTCGTCGAGCACGTCGTAACAAACGCTCGCCGGGTCGGAGCCGCGGTCGCGCTTGATGACGGGAACACCGGCGCGCTGACCCCACACATCGAGCTGCTCGATGGCGGCGGCGCGGAAGGTATCGGCCGAACCGATCACGACATTCTTGCCGCGGGAAGCCATGGCGCTCGCAATCTTGCCGACCGTCGTGGTCTTGCCGGCACCGTTGATGCCCACAAACAGCACGCAGCTCGGCGTATCGGAGAACGGATCGCGCTCGATGGGCACAAAGTGCTGCTCAAGCTGCTCGGCCAGAGCGCGACGAAGCTGCGGTGCGGTCTTGAGGTTCTTCTTGGCTGCGGCATCGCGCAGGTCATCGGAGACCTGAATAGCGACCTCGGCACCCATGTCACCCATAACGAGGGTGTCCTCAAGGTCCTCCCAAAAGTCCTCGTCGACCTCGCCGCCAAAGTAGAAGACCTCGTTGAGGGCCTCGCGGCTGCGCTCAAGTCCGCGCGAGAGAGCGTCAAAGAATCCCATTATGCATTCACGACCTTTCCGGTTTCGCGATCGAGTTTTTGCGAGACGACGCGGCTGACGCCGTCGGCTTGCATCGAGACGCCATAGAGAACGTCAGCGTCCTCCATAGTACGGCGCTGATGCGAAATGACCAAGAGCTGTGTATCGGAACGCAGCACATCGAGGGCTCCGATGAGCTTGGACAGGTTGGCGTCATCAAGCGCCGCCTCGACCTCGTCCAGCACATAGAACGGCACCGTGCGCGTGCGGTACACGGCAAAGAGCAGGGCGAGCGCCGTCAGACTCTTCTCGCCACCCGACATGAGCATCATCTTGGTAATGCGCTTGCCGCGCGGCTGCGCCACAACCTCAATGCCCGTCTCGGCAGGATGCTCGGGATCGGTCATCTCAAGATGAGCCTGGCCACCCGGGAACAGCATGGCGAAGATCTCGCGGAAGTTCGCGTCGACCTTCTCAAACGTCACCAGAAACGCCTTGCGCATCTTGCGATCAATGGCCACCGTGATCTTGGTGAGCGCCTTGCGCGCGCTCTCCAGATCAGCCAGCTGCTCCTCGATGTAGTCGGCGCGGCGCTTGAGCTGCTCGTACTCCTCCATGGCAACCTGGTTCACGGGGCCCAGATTGTTGATCTGGCGCACAAGCTGGTTGAGCTCGCGCTCGGCGGCATCGCGATCGGTGGGCGCCGGCAGCATGAGCGCTTCCTCGAGCACCGTGGTACCGTCGGCGGTAATGGCCTTGATGGCCGCCTCTACCTGCACCTCGAGCTTGCCGCGCGCAACCTTGAACTCATTTTGCATCGCCGTGGCGGCATCAACCCGCTCCTTGGCACGGGAGACCCCGGCCTTGGCATCCTCGATGGTCTTCTTGAGCGAAGCGGAGTCCGCCTCTTCCAGAGAGGCCTGGTCACGCAGGCGCGCTGCCCAATCCGATGCGCGTTCCAACAGGGCAGAATAGCGTTCGTGCATGGGGTCGACGCGCAGGCGCAGCAGCTCGAGCGAGCGCGAAGCCTGGCGTGTTCCGCGGATACGACGGTCGATGCCCTCAAGACGATGCTCAAGGTCGGGCACGCGGCCCTTCAGCGAACGCAGGCGCTCGCTCGTCTGGGCCAGGCGCACCTTGGCATCGGCGAGCTTACCGGCGGCCTCGGAATCGTCACGGCGAACGCGATCGAGCTCATCGTTGGCCTCGGCAATCTGGAGACCCAGGTCGCTTGCCTGTGCACGCGCCTCGTCACGCGAACGGGTGAGCTCGTCAACGCGCGGGCGCGCAGCGCGAACGGCCTCGGAGGCCTGCTCGCGGCGCTTGGAGATGCGCACGCGCTCGACCTCGGCATTGTTGACGCTTTGCTCCAAGCGGCCGATCTCGGAGAGCAGCGAGCGGCGCTCGCCCTCAAGACGGGCGATCTCACCGGCGGCATCGCCCTCGGCGGCACGTGCCTCCTCGACGGCGGCGTTGGCCTCAACGACTTGGTCCGAAGCATGCTCAAAGATGGCAGCCAGATCGGGTTCCAGGCCCTCGAGCTCACGGATGCGGCGCTTGCGCTCCAAGGCACCCGAAGCCTCGCCGGCATCGAGCCCCACGCGCACCAGACCACCACAGCTCACGCGGGCGCCATCGGGAGTCACGTAGGTCACACCGTCAACGACAGGGGCAGCCAACGCGGCAGCCAAGTCATCGACCACGTAATAGCCGCCGAGAAGGGCCTCGACAACCGGGCCATAACCGGAGCGCACGGACAGACGATCGACCAGACGCGTACCGGCAGCGCCCTCGGCGGCAGCAGAGCCACTCACGCCGCGCGCCATCAGCAGCGCCTCGCCCGAAGCCTTCTTTTGGTCCAAAGCCGCACGACCGGCGCGCTCAAGCGTAGCGGCATCATCAAACAAAAGAGCATCGATATCGCCGGCAAGTAGTTGCTCAACCAGGCCCTCAAGCTCACGAGGGGCGTCGAGCACGTCGCCCAGACGGCCTGAGACATCGTCGCCCAGCGCGCCCACCAGACGGCTCACCAGCGGCGAGCTGTCTGCCATGCGGGCATCGAGCTTCTTTTGGCTGGCAAGCTCCGAGCGCACCTCGGACAGCTTGTTGCGCGCCTCGCTCTCACGATTACGCAAGTCCTTCAGGGCTGCACGGGCGACCTCGGTGGCCTCGCGCGCATCGTTCTGGGCCTGACGAGCCGCCTCAAGGGCACTCTCAAGCTCCTCAGCACGGTCGCGACGGCTATCAAGCGATGCTGTAACCTCCTCGAGCTGTTCATCAATCTGCTCCAGGCGCGAGGCGTACATGTTGTCCTCGACCTCGGCGTTGCTCAGCGAGTCCTTCACCTTGGCGAGTTCGAGCGCCGCGTTATCGGCCACACGCTGCACATCGCGTTGCTCACGCGTAAGCTGCGAAATCTGATTGTCGAGCGCCACGCGCCGCTCGTGGAGCTCAGCGGCGGCAGGACCAGCGGCGTCAACGTCCTCCTGGGCCTGCATGTGCGCGCCGGTCACTTCCTCAAGCTGCGCACGTGCATCCTCGAGCTCCTCGACCACGCGACGACGCTGATGCTCGGAGCTCGAGATCTGGCCGCGCATGTCGGACAGGCGCGACACCATATTGTGGCCCTTTTCCTCGAGCAGGCGCATATCGGAGTTAATGCGACCGACCACGTCTTGCATATGGCGGCGCTGCTCGCCCAGATCGCCCACAAACAGGCCCTTTTCCTCGAGCATGACCTGGAACTTCTCGAGCTCGCGTTCCTTTTCGCCCAAGCGGTACTGCGCAAGCTCAAGCTCGGCAGCACCCTCCTTGGAGCGGCTCTCCAAGTCGTTCCACTGCGACTGCAGCGAACGAAGCTCGTCGACGGCCAGCATCTGCGTAAGCTCGTTCGCGCGCGAGGACAGCTCTTTGTACTTGCGCGCGCGATCGACCTGACGCTCCAGCGGCCGCAGCTGACGGGCGATCTCCTTATTGATGTCGCGGGCACGGGTCAAGTGCTCGTCCATCGAATTAATCTTTTTGAGCGCACGCTCCTTGCGGCGCTTGTGCTTGGAGATGCCGGCGGCCTCCTCGATGAGGGCACGGCGCTCCTCGGGGCGGCTCTGCAAAATGGCGTCGAGCTTGCCCTGGCTGATGATGGAATGCGTATCCTTGCCCAAGCCCGAATCGTGCAGGATGTCCTGAATGTCCATCAGGCGGCACGGACTCGAGTTGATGAGGTACTCGCTTTCGCCCGAGCGATACATACGACGGGTGATGGCGACCTCGTCAAAGTCGACGGGCAGCATATGGTCCGAGTTATCGAGCACCAGCGTGACCTCGGCGACACCCACCGGCTTGCGCGCTGACGAGCCCGAGAAGATGACATCCTCCATGGCCTGGCCGCGCAGCTGCTTGGCGCTCTGCTCGCCCAGGACCCACAGAATCGAGTCAGAGATGTTCGATTTTCCCGAGCCGTTGGGACCGACGATGACGGTCAGGCCCGGCTCAAACGTCATATGGGCGCGGTCGGCAAACGACTTGAACCCTTTGAGCGTGAGGGACTTGAGATACACGGTTCCTCGCTTAAACAGGCTTCTTGTTGAGAATCACGCCGTTGGTGGTGTAGCCCATGCGGTCAAGTGCCTCGAGTGCAGCGGCTCCCTCGGCTTCCTTCTTTGAGGAGCCGGAGCCGCGACCCTGGCGAATACCATCGATCAACACCACGGCGGTAAAGGTGGGCGCATGCGCCGGGCCCTCGGAGCCAACAAGCTTATACGCGGGAGGCTCATGGCCGTCTGCCTGCACGCACTCCTGCAAGAACGACTTGGGGTTCGCAGGATGCTCGGCACGCTCAGAGGCCAAATGGGGCTTAAGCGTACGGTGGATAAACTCCGCCGCCGCATCCCAGCCAGCATCCAGATACAGCGCGCCCACGAGCGACTCATAGACGTTCTCGAGCGCCGAGTGCAGGCCACGCGCGCCGGTACCGGTCTCGGAGGCACCAAAGATGATGATGTCGTCGATACCCAGCTCGTGCGACACCTCGGACAGCGTAGCGCCCGAGACAAGCGACACCTTCAGGCGCGTGAGCTTGCCCTCGTCAAACTCCGGATAGGACTCAAACAGGGAGCGTGCGACCACAGCGCCCAAAATGGAATCGCCCAAGAATTCAAGGCGCTCATAGCTGGCAGAAACCGGCTGGCCCTCGACTGCCGAGGGATGCGTAAGCGCCGCGCGCAGCAGCACCTTATTATTGAACTCGTGGCCCAGGATTTCCTGGGCACGCGTAAGTCGTTCAGACAAAGCCAAGACCTAGGCCTCCCTGGCGTTTTCGATCGCGTCGACGGCGTCGGCGACAGAGTTGAGCGAGAGCAGAGTCTCGTCATCGATCTCGAGGTTGAACTCGTCCTCGATAGCCGTAACCAGCTGCAGGCGCTCGAGCGAGTTGGCATCGAGATCGTCAAAGGTGGTCTCATCGCTAATTTCGGCAACATCGACGCCCAGAACGTCAGCAGCGACCTCGGCGATCTTGTCGAAGATTTCGGAGCGGTCCATAGCGCTTCCTCTCATAGTGAATGAATACCAAAAGAATGGTACCGCCCGGGCGGTACCAAGACACGGTTCTGATTCTACCCCACGAAGCAGGCCGCGAGGCACATAACAGCGCTCTAACTCGCTCTTACAAAACGATGCCGTCCATGGAGTTGGCGACGTTCTCGACCAGCCCCGCGCGCACGGCTTCGGCCGCCGCGAGCGTACCGTTTTTAACAGCCTCGACCGAGGTGGCGCCATGGCCGATTAGGACCACGCCACGCAGGCCCAAAAGAATCGCACCGCCCTTGGCATCACCAGAGAGCTTGGCCTTAATCTCGCGCATCTGCTTTTTGATGAGCAGCGCGGCGATCTTGGTGCCGAGCGAGGCCATAAAAGCACCCTTGAGTTCCTGCAGCAAAAACTTGGCAGCGCCCTCGGTGGCCTTGAGCGCAATATTGCCCGACATGCCATCGGCAACGACGACATCGAAATTGCCCGAGGTGAGGTCGGTGCCTTCGCAGTTGCCCACAAAGCCGGGAACGGCGGCTTTCATGGCCGGGAAGCAGGCCTTGGTAAAGTTGGAACCCTTCTCGTCCTCGGTGCCATTGGCAAGCAGGCCCACGCGGGGATGCTCGATGCCCAGGACGACGCGGGCATAGGCGCTACCCATCTGGGCAAAACGCACCATGTCATCGACCTCGACATCGGGGTTGGCGCCCATATCGCACAGCACCGTCAGACCGCCGGCGCGATTGGGCAGCGCATTGGTCAGACAGGGACGCACCGGCTGCTTCTTGCCTTCGGCCATATATCTAAACGGCGTCACATAGGCGGTGGCGGCAGCGGTCATGGCACCGGTCGAGCCGGCGGAGAAGAACGCGTCCGCGTTGCCCTTTTTGATGGCGCGGCAGGCAAGCACGATCGACGATTTACGCTTGGTCATCACGGCGCGAATGGGATCGTCATCCATGGCGATAACGTCGGGTGCCTCAAGAGCCTCAACACGTGCATGGGAAGCAGCAAAGGGATTGACGATTTCAGCGGGGCCAGCTGCCAAGACCTCGATATCGGGATCGGCGGCAAGCGCAGCCTCGATACCATCGAGAACAACCTGAGGTTTCTCGTCTCCGCCCACAATGTCTACACAAACGCGAACGTTACTCATATACATACTCCTTATACAAAAATGGCCGACTCATTGAGCCGGCCATTGTGGTTCCATTTGGAACGGCATCGCATCCAGAGTATACCGTTACTCGGTAACGATAACCTCGCGGTCCTTGTAGAAACCGCAGCTGGGGCACACGTGGTGCGGAAGCTTGACAGCGCCGCAACGGGGGCACGTGGACTGAGCCGCAGCCGAGATCTTCATGTTGGCGGAACGACGGGTGTGAGTGCGGATACGACCCTGCTTTTGTTTAGGTACGGGCATAGTGACCTTCCTTATGAACTATCCAGTGTGGCGATTACGCGCAAGTAGCGATACTACCACAGTTTTACTCATCGAGCTTGAGATTCTTCAATGCTGCAAATGGATTTTCCGTGGCAGCGGCCCATTCTGCCTCTGCCTGGGCGGCGCAATCGCATTGCTCGACGTTGAGATTGCAACCGCAAGTGGGGCACAGGCCGCGGCAATCGGGCTTGCACAGAACGACAAACGGCGTGTCCATGACGACCGCGTCGTTGATGGGCTCACCCAGATCGACGATGCGGTCCTCACCCAGGAGCTCGTAGCCGACCTCGTAGGTCTCGGGATCCTCGGGCTCCTCGAAGAGGTAGAACTCCTCGATCTCGCCGGCGATATCAAACGAGGCAGGCTCCAGGCAACGGTCGCACTCGCCGGTGGCGTGCGCGCGGACCATGCCCGTGAGCAAGACACCGGTGCCGGCATTGGTAAAGACAACGTCGTAGTCGATGCCGTCCTGTAGCTGGTACTCCTTCTCGCCCACCGTGTAGGTGGCAACATCAACCTTGCCGGTCAGCGGATACGAATCACCAGGAAACTCGAGCTGCTCAGAAAGATCGACGGTAACGCTCGGGAACTCAGCCATTACCACTGACCATTCTGTTGGGCGGCACCCTCGTTGAGCTGCTGACGGCAACGGGTAACGGTGCCGGTCAGGCTCTTGAGGTTCTCCTCCAGGTGCGTAAAGACCTGCTCTGCGTAGTCCTCGGCAGCATAACGCGTCTCGCGCTCGTACTGCTGGGCACGATCGCGGATGTCGTCGGCCTGCTGCTGTGCCAGACGGACGATCTCCTGCTCACCGGCAATGGTGAGGGCCTGCTGCTGAGCGTCGGCGATGATGGAATCGGCCTGAGCGGCGGCGGATGCCATAAGCTCCTCGCGCTCCTTAAGGATACGGCGGGACTTCTGCCACTCCTCGGGATAGCTCATGCGGATCTCGTCGAGGATGTTGAAGAACACGTCGGCGTCGATGACCTTGAACTGAGCGTTCTTGCCGAAAGGCGGCTTGGCTTCCTCGATCAGCCCTTCGAGCTCATCGACCAAGCTGACGATCCTATCGCCAGGAAAATTCTCGCCCGGCATCCGGTCTCCTTTCATAGGTAACATATCATCGTGCTAGTTTACCACATGCCACCAGGCAATAAAAAACGTCACGAAAAGCGGTGTCTGAGCGCTTCGACCACGTTGGGCGGGACAAACGTCGATACATCGCTGCCGAGCGAGGCGATCTGGCGAACGACCGAACTCGAGATATAGCCGTACTGCGGCGCACTCATGACAAAGATGGACTCAAGCTCGTTATCCAAGCGATAGTTGAGGTCTGCCTGCTGCAGCTCGTACTCAAAGTCGGTCATGGCGCGCAGGCCCTTGACCACGGCCCCCGCCCCCTGCTCGCGAGCGAAGTCGACCAAGAGGCCGGTAAAGGGCAGGACCTCGACGCCGTCGATATCACCGAGCGCCTCGCGAGCCAGCGCCACGCGCTCATCCAGCATAAACGTGGTGCCCACACCGTTTTTACCCTGCGACTCGGCGACAGCGACGATCACGCTGGGAAAGATGCGGCGGGCACGGCGGATGACGTCGATATGGCCAAATGTGATGGGATCGAAGGTGCCCGGGACAATCACGCGGTTGATAGTGTCATTCATGGGCGTCCTCCGTGGGTGCGTCGCTATCGATACCATCATCCTCGCCGTTGCCGACCCAACGAAGCAGGTCGACCGAGGTAATGCCGTAGCGCTTCTCGCGCACGATCTCAAAGCCTGCCGGATGCGCGCCCGCATCGGCGGCGGCATGCTCAAACAGGGCATAAGCGCCAGGTGCAAGCAGACCCTGCTGAGCCAGGTTCTGCAGCAGTTCCTCGACCGGCTCGGCACCAAAAGCATAGGGCGGGTCGAGCAGGACCAGATCAAAGGGGCCGCCCGGCACACGACCGCGCGAGGCGCTCGCCAGCATGTCGCCCGTTACCACGCGCCAACGCGCACGGTCACGGCAGAGCGACTCGATATTCTTGGTAATGAGCCGCGCGGCATTCCGATCGATCTCGAACGTCGTGAGCGAACGGGCTCCCCGCGAGAGCATCTCAATGCCTAGGGCACCGGAGCCGCCAAAGGCATCCAGTACGCGGACCTCGTCCAAATCAAAGTCAAAGGCCGATAGGACCATGGATGCGCACGCTTCGCGCACGCGGTCGGTCGTCGGACGCGTAACATCGCGACCGCGCGGCTCTTCGATTTTGCGACCGCGCCATTCACCGCCGATGATTCTCATCCTCCGCTGACCTCCTTAAAAATGTGTCGATATCGCATGGCGACCGCATCGCGCAGGGGGCGCGTCGCCACGGAGTCAAGGGTGCAAGCATACCGCAAGAGCTCGACCGCGTCCAAATGGGCCCATTCGATAAGGTCCTCATCGGCGTCCAGGTCCACAAAGCGCAAGGTCACGCCGCCGTGCTGACGGTAACCCAGGATTTCGCCCTCGTGACGCAGACGCAGGTCCATCTGGGCAAGCGTAAAACCATCCGAAGTTTTTTCGAGCGATTGCAGGCGATCTTGTGCTGCCGACGCGCCGCCGTTGCCCTTGGAGTGCGTCATGACCAGGCACGTGCCCGACACACTGCCGCGGCCCACGCGACCGCGCAGCTGGTGCAGGGCAGCCAAACCAAAGCGCTCGCCGTTCTCGATGACCATGACGGTGGCGTTAGGCACGTCGACGCCCACCTCGACCACCGTAGTCGAGACGAGCACGTCAATCTCGCCACGCTTAAAGGCATCAATAACCTGGTCCTTCTCCCCCGCTGGCATACGGCCGTGAAGGCGCTCGATGGCAAGGCCCGGCAACGCCAGACGCAGGCGATCGAGCTCGGTCGCCGTATCGTGCAGCGGTACGGGAACCGTCACGCGGCCCTCATCGTCGCGGGCAATACCGGGCACGTCTTCCAGCTCATCGGCCGAGTCACTCGGCTCCACGAGCGGGCAAATCACGTAGGCCTGCTGACCCTTTTCATGCGCCTCACGGATGGCGCCATAGGCCAGGTCGCGACTCGACTCGGTGAGGACGCGCGTCGTCACGCCGGCACCCGGAATGGGACGATGGCGGATGATGCTCGTATCCAGGTCGCCATAGACCGAGAGCGCCAACGTGCGCGGGATAGGCGTGGCCGTCATAACGAGCAGGTCCGCACCGGGGCCCTTCGCGCGTAGGGCGTTGCGTTGGCCGACGCCAAACCGGTGCTGCTCATCGATGACCACGAGCGACAGATGCTTGAACGCCACGTTATCCGAAAGCACCGCGTGGGTGCCAAAGAGGACATCGAGCTCGCCCGATTCCAGCTGGGCATGGATCCACTCGCGCTCGGCCGCTGGCGTGGCGCCCGTCAGGAGCGCCCAGGTCATGCCAGCCTGCGAGAGCAAGGGGCCGGTCTTATCGGCATATTGACGCGCCAGCACGCCCGTGGGCGCCATAACGCAGGCCTGCGTGCCGCTATCGGTAGCCACAGCCAGCGCGCAGGCGGCAACGGCGGTCTTACCGGTACCGACATCGCCCAGCAGCAGGCGGTTCATCACGCGCCCGCCATCGCACATATCGCGCAGGATATCTTGGAACGCGGCCTCCTGCTCGTCGCTCAGCGAAAATGGCAGGGCCTGCTTGAGCGCGGCCAGGTGCTCGCCCGCGGCGTGGGCGTAGGGCACCACATCGACCAGGCTGCCGTCGTTGCGCAGGCGCAGCGCCAGCTGCAGGTAAAGGCACTCCTCGTAGGCAAGCCGTGCGCGCGCGATATCGCGCTCAGCCATGCTCGAGGGAAAGTGAATTGATCGAAGCGCACGAGCATTGCTCATCAGGCGACGCTTAACGCGCAAGCGTGCGGGAATCGGGTCGAAGGGATTGCCGACGACCTCGAGCGCGCCACTTACGATGCGGCGCATCCATGCCTGGCTCACGCCGTCACTCACATAATGGACCGGCAAAATGGTGCCCGCAGCACGCCCGTCATCGAGCTTTTCAAAGTGCGGCGAGGCCATCTGCTTAAAACCGTAGGCAAACTCGACCTTGCCCATCACGGCCAGGCGGTCGCCCTGCTTAAGCTGCTGGGCAATCCAAGGCTGACGGAAAAAGGCGACCTGCAGCACGCCCGTCTCGTCAACGAGTGAGACCTCGGTCACCTGCGTGCGCGGACGCGGCTTCTTTTGAACGATACGGTCGACCGTGGCGATGATGGTGCACACGGTACCGATGGGCGCCATCTCGATGGACCAGGAGCGCGTAAAGTCCAGGTATCGATGAGGGATATGCAGAAGGAGGTCCCCCACCGTCCGAATTCCCAGACGGCGAAGGGCCTCCTCACGTTTACCCGAAACATATTTGAGTCGCGCGATATCCTCGTCGAGCGCATTGCTCTGGGCAAAGCGATCCGAGACGCGCGGCACGGAGCAGAGCTCAGACATGGGCAGATGCCTACTCGATCGAGAAGATCACGGGATAGAGCGGCTGCTCGCCACGATGGGCGTCGATCTCCAGGTCGGGCTGAGCCTCCTCGATAGCGTCGACGATCTCCTGGAAGGCTTCATCGGACAGCTCCTCGCCGGCCAGAATCGTCAGCGCGTCGCCCTCCTCTTCCTCCTGCATACGGTTGATACAATCGAGCGTGACCTGTTTCACATCGGAGCCGACCACATCGATGGAACCGGCAATGATACCCATGACGTCACCGGAGTGAATCGGGGAGCCGTCCGAGGCGCTGGAGTCGCGCACGGCGCGGGTGACCTCGCCATCGCGGACCTCGCTGATGGCGTCAACCATAGCGGCGACGGCGTCCTCGAGATCGGAATCGGGCAGGACCGCGAACAGCGCGGAGAAGGCCTGCGGAACGGTCTTGGTGGGAACGACGGCGACCTTCTTGTCGGTGCAGGCAGAGGCGGCGGCCTCGGCAGCCATGCGGATGTTACCGTTGTTGGGCAGGATGATAACCGAGGTCGCGTTGACCTGGTCAACGGCGCCCAGCAGGTCTGCAGTCGAGGGGTTCATGGTCTGGCCACCCGACACGATCACGTCGACGCCGAGGGACTTGAGGATGTCTGCCTCGCCGGAACCGGCGGCAACGGCGACAAAGCCCAGCGCCTTGGCGGGCTCGGCAGCCTTCTCCTGGTCCTCATGAATCTTGGCGGTACGGTCGTGGGCCTCCATCTCCATGTTGTGGATAAAGACCTCGTAGATCTGACCGAGCTGCAGCATGTGCTCGAGCACCAGGTTGGGGGTGTTGGAGTGCACGTGGATCTTGTAGTCGGGGTAGGCGCCCACGAGCAACTCACAGTCACCCATGGAGCCCAGGAACTTGAGGCACTCGTCCTCGTCAAAAGGAGCGTCGGCCTTAAAGAGGAACTCGTTGCAGTAGCGGAACTCCGAGCCCTCCCAGTCGTCGTTGGCCTCGATCTCAACACGACCAAGGGCCGCGTCGCGGGCAGAGCCAGCGGAATCAAACGTGGCAGAGAAATCCTCGACAACGGTGCTGCGGCCAAGCGCAGCGGCAACAAAGTTCTCAAGGAAAATAGCAAAGCCGAAGGCGCCGGAGTCGACCACGCCGTTCTCCTTCAGAACGGGCAGCAGGTCGGGCGTGCGGGCGACGGACTGGTAGGCCTCGACGACGATAGCGTCGAGCGCATCCTCGGCCGAGAACTTCTTCTTTTCGCACTCGTCGGCCTTGGTCGAGACATCGCGCAGCACCGTGAGGATCGTGCCCTCGATGGGCTTACGGACGGCCTGGAAGGCGACCTTGACGGCTCGGCGGAACGCATAGGCAATGTTGGCGGACGTAATGGGCTCGTCGGCAGAGACAAGACCCTCGGCCACGCCGCGCAGGATCTGCGAAGTGATGACGCCGGAGTTGCCGCGGGCGCCCATCAGGGAGCCGTGGGTGATGGCGCCGGCAATGGCCTCCATGTCGGCATCGGCGGGAAGGGCAGAAAGCTCCTTGGTCACCGAGGCGAGCGTGAGCGACATGTTGGTGCCGGTGTCGCCGTCGGGCACGGGAAAGACGTTGAGCTTGTTGATCTCCTCGGCCTTGTCGGAAACGGCAGCCGCAGCGATCGGAAAACAGGTGCGAATGGTCTTTGCAATCATGGGTATTTGAATCTCCGTTTTCGGATGCTAGTTCAGACGGCTCTTGAGCGCGTCGATATGGATGCCGATCTTAAGGCTGGCGGGATCGATCTGGGCGATCTCCTGCAGGGTGAAGGCAACGGAGCTCGAAAGATTGTGGCAGACGGACTTCATGTTGACGCCGTTCTCGAGCACGACGTGAAGATCGACCGTAAGGCCGTTCTCGTCGGCGGAGACAAGCACGCCCTTGCGGAGGCGCTGGCCGGCAAGCAGGCGCACGCTCTCGGCGCCCTGGAGCTGCTCAGCCATACCGACGACGCCATAGCACGTCATCGCGGCATAACCGGCAATATCGGCAATAACGTCGTTCGAGACGCTCAGGCTGCCGTTAATGGTCTCAGACACAAGAATCTCCTTATCTGGTGCTCGCGGCACCATGTCGTGGGAGCAATCATTGCAATATTTTACAACGACCGCGCCATGTTGAGGTGGTGGGTCGCGGGATTACATCCTCGACACGAAATGTTGATATGGCAACGTTCGAGTCAAGTGGTCGCGGCATGAAAAAACCCGCCGCTTAAGCGACGGGTTTTACAACCTGGCTCCCCGGGTAGGACTCGAACCTACAACAGCGCGGTTAACAGCCGCGTGCTCTACCATTGAGCTACCGAGGAATTAAAAAGCCCAGCGAAATGGGCTGAGAAATTCTGGCTCCCCGGGTAGGACTCGAACCTACAACAGCGCGGTTAACAGCCGCGTGCTCTACCATTGAGCTACCGAGGAATAGGTGCGTGCTCTCAAGCAACGAAGTTTATTATACGGACGAATCAGCTTAGGGCAAGAACTTTTTTGAGAATTTTTCCGACCTAGTCATTGGGCCTTGATTCTCATCTTCATTGCAACAG
>NZ_QSHS01000024.1:0-40493 GCF_003467795.1 Collinsella sp. AM36-4AA | reverse complement strand
CGGAGGAAATACCCCGCCCGTCCCCGGGGAACCCTCCGTCAGTAACCGTTCCTACTCCAGCTCAAACGCACCCGTGTACAGCTGGTAGTAATACCCGCGCTTGGCGATCAGCTCGTCGTGGTTGCCGCGCTCGATGATGCGGCCGTGGTCCAGGCAGATGATCGCGTCGGAGTTGCGCACGGTGGACAGGCGGTGCGCGATGACAAACGTCGTGCGGCCCTCCATGAGTTTATCCATGCCCGCCTGCACGATAGCCTCGGTGCGGGTGTCGATGGAGCTCGTTGCCTCGTCCAGAATCATTGCCGGCGGATCGGCGACGGCAGCGCGGGCGATCGAGATCAGCTGGCGCTGGCCCTGCGACAGCTGGGCGCCGTTGCCGGTGAGCATGGTGTCATAGCCGTCGGGCAGGCGGGTGATAAAGTCGTCCGCGCCCGCGAGCTTGGCCGCCGCGATGCACTCCGCGTCGGTCGCATCCAGGTTGCCGTAGCGGATGTTATCCATCACGGTGCCGGTGAACAGGTTCACGTCCTGCAGCACGACGCCCAGGCTTCGGCGCAGGTCGGCCTTGCGGATCTTGTTGACGTTGATGCCGTCGTAGCGGATCTTGCCGTCGGCGATGTCGTAGAAGCGGTTGATGAGGTTGGTGATGGTCGTCTTGCCGGCACCGGTGGCGCCGACAAACGCGACCTTCTGGCCCGGCTTGGCAAACACGGACACGCCGTGCAGCACCTCGTGGTCGGGCGTGTAGCCAAAGTCGACGTTGTCCATGACCAGGTCGCCGCGCAGCGGTACGTACTCGATCTCGCCGGTTGCGCGGTGCGGATGTTTCCATGCCCACATGCCGGTGTGGTGGTCAGCCTCCTCGAACTCCCAAGTCTCGGGGTTCACCTGTGCGTTGACGAGCGTCACGTAGCCTTCGTCGGCCTCGGGCTTCTCGTCGATGAGCTCAAAGATGCGGTCGGCGCCGGCGAGGCCCATGACCACGGCGTTGATCTGCTGCGAGATCTGGCCGATCTGTCCGCAGAACTGCTTGGTCATGTTGAGGAACGGCACCACGACGGCGATGGACAGCGCCATGCCCGAGATGCTCAGGTTGGGCACGCCCAGTGCCAGGAAAATGCCGCCGGCAAGGGCCGCCAGCACGTAGAGCAGGTTGCCCAGGTTCATAAGGATGGGCATGAGGATGTTGGCGTACATGTTGGCCTTTTGCGAGACCTCGAAGAGCTTCTCGTTGCGCTCGTCAAAATCGGCCTCGGCGGCAGACTCGTGGCAGAACGCCTTGACGACCTTCTGGCCGTTCATGACCTCCTCGATATGGCCCTCGACCACGCCGAGCTCGGTCTGCTGCGCAATGAAGAAACGCGCGGAATTGGAGCCGAGCAGCTTGGTCATAAAGGTCATAAAGGCGATGCCGGCGATGATGACCAGGCACATCCACACGCTGTAGTACAGCATGATAAAGAACACCGTGACAATGATGATGATCGTCATGAGCAGGTTGGGCAGCGACTGACTGATCATCTGGCGCAGCGTATCGATGTCGTTGGTGTAGTGGCTCATGATATCGCCGCGCTGGTGCGTGTCGAAGTAGCGGATCGGTAGGTCCTGCATGCGGTTGAACATCATCTCGCGCAGCTTCTCGAGCGAGCCCTGCGTGACGATAGCCATGGCGCGGTTCCAGAAGAGCGAGGACAGGACACCGACGCCGTAGATGCAGGCGAGGGTGGTCACGAGCTGCAGAATCTTGGGCTGTGCGGCTTCCCAATCGCCCGACTGCCACGATTCGCTAATAATCTGCAGGGCGCTCTGCAGGAAGGTCGCGCCGATGGAGTTGATGATGGCGCAGAGCACCACGCCGGCGACGACAAGGGGCAAAAGCACGGGATAGAAGCCAAAGAGCGTCTTGATGAGGCGCGACATGGTGCCGCCCTTGCGGTTGAGCGCGCGCTCGGCGGTCGTTGCCTTACTCATGGGCCTCGCCTCCTTCCTGGGTCTGAGCTTGCGTTGCGGTCATGTCGGTGTTGTCTGCCGCCGTGTTCGCGTCGCCAGAGACGTCGTCGGCGTCTTGCGTACCTTCGGCAGACATCTTGTTTTGCGAGGTAAAGGTCTCGCGGTAGATCTCGCTCGTCTTAAGCAGCTCGTCATGGGTGCCGATCTGCGCGATACGGCCGCCCTCCATGACGATGATGCGGTCTGCGTCCTGCACGGAGCTGATGCGCTGGGCGATGATGAGCTTGGTCGTGTTGGGCAGATAGCTTGCCAGTCCTGCGCGGATCTTTGCGTCGGTCTTGGTGTCGACGGCGCTGGTGGAGTCGTCCAGGATCAAGATCTTGGGGCGACGCAGCAGGGCGCGTGCAATGCACAGGCGCTGCTTCTGACCGCCCGAAACATTAGAGCCGCCCTGTTCGATCCAGGTGTCGTAGCCCTTGGGGAAACCGTCGACAAACTCGTCGGCGCAGGCCAGATGCGCTGCCTCGCGGACTTCCTCGTCGGTGGCGTTCGGGTCGCCCCAACGCAGGTTCTCGGCGATGGTGCCGCTAAACAGCACGTTTTTCTGCAGCACCATGGCGACCTGGTGACGCAGCGCGTCCAGGTCGTAGTCGCGCACGTCCACGCCGCCCACGCGCACAGCGCCTTCGGTGGTGTCGTACAGGCGGGCGATGAGGTTAACGAGCGTGGACTTGGCCGAGCCGGTGCCGCCGATGATGCCGATGGTCTCGCCGCTCGTAATGTGCAGGTCGATATCGTCGAGCGCCTGGCGTTTCGCATGCGCGGAATACTTAAAGCTCACGTGGTCAAAGTCGATGGAACCGTCGGCAACCTCGAGCACGGGCTCGGCGGGATTGGCGATCGTGGGCTCGGCGGCCAGCACCTCGGCAATGCGGTGTGCCGATTCGTCGGCCATGGTCACCATGACAAAGATCATCGACAGCTGCATCAGGCTCATGAGAATCTGGAAACCATAGGTAAAGGTCGAGGAGAGCTGGCCCACGTCGAACAGCGTGCCCTGGCTCGTGATGATGAGCTTGGAGCCTAGGTAGATGATGATGACAAACGCGCCGTTGACGCAGATGTTCATCATGGGGTTGTTAAAGGCGAGCAGCTTCTCGGCGCGGGTGAAGTCCATCTGGACGTCGCGCGCGGCGGTCGCGAACTTCTCCTTCTCAAAGTCTTCGCGCACATAGCTCTTGACCACGCGCATGCCGGTGACGTTTTCCTCGACGGACTCGTTAAGGGCATCGTACTTGTGGAACACGCGCGAGAAGATGGGGCGCACCTTAAAGATGATAAAGAACAGTCCAAAGCCCAGCAGCGGAATGATGACCAGGTAGACCATGGCGACGCTGCCGCCCATGATAAACGCCATGGTAAAGGCGAAGATCAATACCAGCGGCGCGCGCACGGCGATACGGATGATCATCATAAAGGCCTGCTGCACGTTGTTGATATCGGTGGTCAGGCGCGTGACGAGCGAGGAGCTCGAGAACTCATCGATGTTGGCAAAGCTGAACGTCTGGATCTTGTAGAACAGGTCGTGACGCAGGTTCTTGGCGAATCCGCAGCTCGCATGGCTGCAGGTGACACCAGCCGCGGCGCCAAAAGCAAGCGACGTCAGCGCGATGAGCACCAAAAAGCCTGCGGTGGGAAGCATCTCGGCTACGGTGGCGCCGTCTTTGATGGCGTCGATCAGGTTGGCGGTGATAAATGGAATCAGCATCTCGCAGAGCACCTCGCCAAGCACGAGCAGCGGCGTGGCAACAGTGACTTTCATATAGTCGCGGATGCTTCCCATGAGGGTTTTAATCATCCAGTTCCTCCCAGGTTACGCGGATTTTATCGAGCATTTCGGCGAGGTCCTCGCGCTCGTCGTGGGTGAGCGCGCTAAAGGCCCGTTCTCTAAAGCGGATGCGGGCCGCCTGGTCGATGCGGGCGTTTTCCCGGCCGGTTTCGGTCAGGCGAATGGTGAGTTGCCGTCGATCCTTGGGGTTACGGCTGCGCTCGATGAGGCCGTTGAGCTCGAGCTTGGACAGGATCTCGGAAAGCGATCCCGGCTTGAGGTCAAAGTGCATGCCGAGCTCCTGCTGCGACATCTCGCCGCCGGGTTGCTTGGCCAGCAGGCAGATGATGGGCGCCTTGCCGGATACGCCTCCGCCATGAAAGTGCATGTAATGGCCGCAGAAGCCAAGCCCGTTAAGGATGCGCTTGGCAAGTGCATCCGATTGCGATTGCGCCTCGGGCGAATCTGCAGGCTCGATGGGGTCGCCGCCCGGCGTATGGGGGCAGAGGTCGATGCATTCGTCGCACATGGTGTTGCTCCTTTCTTTAGTTAGGTAGAGAAATTGTTTTGTACCTAAGTGATTCTAGAGGTACCTAACTGATTGTCAAGGTACCGAATCGATTTTGTGGCAGTGCTGGGGTGCCGGTGCCAGGGGAATCTTGGACAGTCTTCGCAGCGTAGATTCAGCGGGCCACGGCGTATCCCGGAGTTTTCGATAGGTTCATTAAGGGGGCGAGACTGGCAGCTGCCGGTCTCGCCCCTTGGCTTTCCGAGACTTAGAGCGGCTCGTCGCCGGTTCGGAGGATGGCGAGATATGGCTCATATGAAAACGTGCGGTATCGTTTCCTGCTCGTATCACGTTGGACAAGAATGCTCCAATCGGTAAATTGGGATATAAGGTTGTTTGCGCTCGATCTGCTAATCTGCATTCGTTCAGACACAAAGGCGGTGTCGACGATCGGATTGCCCTCGAGAAGGTCGAGTAGCATAAGGGCGTTCGTCGTAGCCCTTCCCGCCTTTTCGCGAATCAGCCTTTCGGTTTCCGAATGGAGGTCGACAAGCTTCCGCATCGAATCCCGCGCCTCGCGTGCGCTTGCAAGCAAGCAGGTACTGAAAAACGAAACCCATCCCTCAAAATCGCCTCTCTGCCTTACGCGCATAAGCCAATCGTAGTATTCGCTCCTGTGTCGTTTGAGTTCATACGAGGGGTAGATGACCGGCTTGGTGAGCGCCCCATCATGTATGAGCGAAAGGAGGATGAGCAGACGCCCGAGGCGTCCGTTGCCGTCGAGGAACGGGTGCGCGGTTTCAAACTGGTAGTGCACCAAAGCGGCCTTGATGACTGGATCGATGTCGTCACGCTCGTTGATGAAAAGCTCGAGGTCGCCAAGTGCCTCCTTCATATCCTCCGTGTTGGGAGGGACATACGGGGCCTCATTGAGCGTGCAGCCGTTTGGTCCGACCCAGTTCTGAGTCGTCCTGAACTGGCCCGGCGTCTTGTCGGAGCCTCTGCCATTTCCAAGCAATGTGGCATGGACGGATTTGAGCAGCCTCATACAGAGTGGCAGTTCCTCCATGAGCGTGGTCGCCTGCTGCACCGCTCGAGTGTAGTTGACGACGTCGGTTAGGTCCCGGCTCGCATTGGATTCGTTTGACGGGTCAAGAACATCATCGAACGTACATTGCGTACCCTCGATTTGAGAGGACAAGAGCGCTTCCTTGCGAACGTACATAGAAAGGTACATGTCGATGTTCGGAACAAAGCGAGACATGCCCTCAACCTCGCCGAGTATGGCGCGGCAATCGGAGACAAGCCGCATGGAATCAGCGGATAAATTGATTGGAAAGAATGAATCCATATTGGCGGGTCTAAACGAATCATAGGCGAGGGCTCCTGAAAGGTTGTGCCTGACGTTTCCCTGTCGTCCGGGTGTGATGGGTGCGAGCATCGTTAGTGTCCTAAGAACAAATTTGAGCCAAAACTTGTTCTTAGAATTTTATAGCGCCTTCTAAGGCCAAGTTTCTGCAATAAGAAGCGTCAGAAAAACTCTAAGAACAAAATTACGCCCAAACTTGGTCTTACATCCGAAGGCAAGACTTAGATTGCACTGCGCTACACTTAGTCGCATTATGGCGACATCGCGCCGCGCCCGACCCAAGGGGGACACTCATGAAGAACACTCAGCTGCTGCTGATCAACGATATGTGCGGCTACGGCAAGGTCGCGCTCTCGGCCATGCTGCCGGTACTGTCGCACATGGGCTATCGCATCCACAACCTGCCGACGGCGCTCGTTTCCGATACGCTCAACTATCCCAAGTTCTACATTCACGACACCACGGAGTACGTGCGCCAGAGCCTCGCTATCTGGGAGGAGCTCGGCTTTGAATTTGATGCTATCTCGACCGGCTTTATCGTGACCGAGGAGGAGACGCGCATCATCTCGGACTTTTGCCACCGCCGCGCTCAAAAGGGCACCAGGGTGTTCGTCGATCCCATCATGGGCGATAACGGCAAGCTCTATGCCGGCGTGCCCGAGTCGACCATCGGACTCATGCGCAGCTTGGTCGAGTGCGCCGACTACGCGGTGCCCAACTATACCGAGGCGTGCCTGCTCACCGATACGCCTATCGCCGAAGAGATTACGGCCGATGAGGCCCGCACGCTCGTGGACGCCATGCTCGCGTTGGGCACCAAGTCGGTTGTCATTACGAGTGCGAAGGTCGATGGGGCGAGTGCCGTCATCGGCTACGACCATGTGGCGGGGGAATACTTTGAGATTCCGTTTGAGCTGATCCCGGTGTACTTCCCGGGTACGGGCGATACGTTCTCGGCCGTGCTCATGGGCCGCGTGATGAACGGTTGGAGCCTCCAGCGTGCCACGGCCGATGCCATGCGTGTGGTGGCCGAGCTTATCGAGCGCAATGCCGACCAAGAGGACAAGTCGGCTGGCCTTCCCATCGAGGCCTGCCTGGATGTGATTGACCATGAGTAACGCTGACGAGGGCGGCGCCAAGCCTGCAGGCGAGAGCAAGCCGCTCGGCGCGCCGCGTGGCAAGCGTCCGCGTATCCGCATTAGCTGCGTGGACCAGTTGGGAACGTGCCGCTGCCATCATGGTCACAAGCCAGGCGATGTCTTTGACTTTGACCGAGACCGCGGCAAGATGTGCGCTATGGCCTGCCATGTGGGCTTTCCTTACATTGACATCTTGCGTTACGGCGGAACCGTGCCCGGCAACGAGCCCGGCACGGCAAAGTTCTGCTGCCCCGAGGTCGATACATTGAACGTCTGGCTCGCCGAGATCGTCGACGAGTAGTCGAGCGAGGATTTTCTCCCGCCGAGATAATGAGCGTGGATTTTTCCCGTTTTGGACGCAATTTCGCGCTCAAAGTGGGAGAAAATCCACGCTCGATTTGTATATGGGAATCCCGATCTCGTTTATGCCCGTGCTTAGGCGTTATCGTCGTTGTCCTGCGTGCGAGTAAGGTCAAATTTCTGCATTTCATCCGATTTGTGGCTCTAAAAACTCTGCATTTCATCGATTACAGCTGCTCGAGCATAGCGGTGCAACCGGCGAGCACGTCGCGGTAGGTGGCATCGAAGTTGCCGGTGTACCAGGGATCGGCCACGTCGCCGGGGCGCTCGGTCCAATCGAGCAAGCGCGTAATCTTGCCGTCGGGGTCGTCGTCAAAGATGCGACGCAGACCGCGCGCGTTCTCAGCATCCATATAGACAATGCGATCCCAGTTGCCATACTCCGCGCGCCGCACCTGACGTGCGCGATGTGCGACGACGGGAATCCTGACTTCGCGCAGCTTGGCGACCGTGCCATGATGCGGCGGGTTGCCGATCTCTTCGGTTGAGGTTGCTGCAGAATCGATGACAAACTCGCCCGCGCGTCCAGCGCGGCGCGCTAGCTCGGTAAACACGGACTCAGCCATCGTCGAGCGACAGATATTTCCACAGCAGATAAAAAGAATGCGTTGCATGAGCGGTTTCCTTTCTGGGCGGTCGCGCGGGGCTTACAGGCTGCCCTTGAGACAGTTTGCTCCGATAAAACCCGCTGCGTACAAGGGGAGGTGGCGCAGCTCGCGCCCGTCATCAGTTTCGCTGCGGGCAAAATTGTTCTCGGACAAAATGTAGGCATATGGCGACCGGGCTTTGTCCATAAACGACCCGAGGGTTCTTGCGCGCACGTTGCGTGCGGACTTTACCTCGACGGGCACAATTTCCATACGGTCGGTCTGAAGTAGAAAATCGAGCTCACCGCTCGTCTTCCAAGACGACGGCGGCACCCAATAGTACGTCCGCAAACCATTGCTCGAAAATGCCTGCATGACCGAGTTTTCGGCCAGGGCACCTCGAAAGTCGGAAGACAGTGCTATGGCGGAATCCTCTTTGAGGTCGAGCCAGAGCCGCGGGTTGATACCGAGTTTGTAGAACATGAGGCCCGTATCGAGAAGATAGACCTTAAAGAAACTTCCGTCTTCGTCGTCGAAGGGAACGAGGGGAGGTTCGATGCCTTCGGTCAGGTTGTTGACCGATATGATGGCGGCGCCTTCGAGCCAGTCGAGCGGCTCGATAAGCTTGGCGCGACGGCCTCCGCGTTCGACCTCGGAGTACTTGAATTTCTTTGTGGACGATCTCAGCAACTGGGACGGAATGGAGCGCCATACCTTGCGCGCCGCCACGCCACTGATCCCGTTTTCGGGGTCGGTCATATCGGCGGTGTAGGTCTCGTCGATTTCGCGCTGCTCGACGCGCGCGTCTTCGATGGATAACGTCTTGCGATATGCGTTGACGGCGGCGGGCATGCCGCCTACGACCTGGTATCGATGAAACAGGCTGAGCGCGGCTTGGTGCGCGGCGTAAGCATCGAGCGTGCCGGCGTGGGTACGAACAGCATCGGCCATCTGCTCCTCATCGAGCGCCCAGAGAAACTCCTCGAACGACATGGGATGCATGGTCTCTTGACGAACGCCGCTGGGAAAAGGCAACTTGCGCTTGCGCGTGGCGACACCGAGTTGGCTGCCGGTCGCGCATATGCGCCAGCCCGAACCCGAGAAAAAGCGAAGCGAGTTGAGCGCCCGTTCGCAGAGCTGCACCTCGTCAAACAGGATGAAGGCGGTTTCCTTGCGAATGGGGGTGCGTTTATAGTCTGAAATTCGCGCCACGATGGTGTCAACGTCGTCGGTGGGACAGTCGAACAGCGGAGCAATCAGTTCAAGATCGGTCTGAAAGTCGAGTTTGACAAACGCATCGCCGGCGATTCGCCTGCCGATTTCCTCGGCAGCGTACGTTTTGCCTACGCGTCGCGCACCACGGATGAGGAGGGGGCGTGAGGCGTCCTTTGTCGCCCATGATTCGATAACGGATTCGATTGATCTGCGCATGGGGCCACCTTTCCGATTTCGTGTACTTCAGATACATAGTTTAGTACGATTTCGTGTACTTAAAATACACGAAATCGTAGAAAAGCGTGTATCTGAAATACACGAAATTGCACTGCCGGAGCTTGCAGGCGGATAAACACTACTAGTATGGGACGGTTTTCACTGGTTGCTCGCCACCTTGGGCTGTGTTCGTCCCTATGCCTGCATCCGGGGCTGTGCTGATTGACGACGGCGCTCCCAGCGGGCGAGCTTGATCGTCACTAGCGCAAGCGCCCAGGCTACAAGCGAGAACGCAGCGCCCACGGCGCCTACGTAGGAAATGCCAACTCCACTTACCACGGCGCCGCCCATTGCGGTGCCAAACGAGATGCCGACGTTAAACGCCATGGGCTCAACCGAACTTGCGAGTACCATCGACTTGGGATGGCGGCTGCGTGCCACGTCCATAAAGTGTGTGATGCACGAGACTGAGAACAGGTACATGAGCAGCGCCAAGCTAAAGACAAAGACCAGCGCGAGCGGCATGGTGCCGCCCACGGCAAACAGCCCGAGCAACGCCGCAGCCTGCAGCACAAACGTCACAAGCAGTGCCTTCATGCCAAAACGTGCGTCGATCCATCCGCCCAGGATGTTCGAGATCAGGCAGAACACGCCGTAGGCCATAAGCGTGGTGCTCGCCTGAACAGTGCCCATACCCAGCACCTGCTCAAGATAAGGCGTAACGTAGCCGTAGAATACATAGACCGAGCCCACGCCAAACAAAAAGATAAGCATGCCGGTGATGATGCTCGGTTCGCGTAGCAGACCCGCCTGCTCGCGGAAGGTAGCGGGTTCGTCGGTCTGTCCGGCGCGCGGCATAAACGCCACGAGCGCTCCGCAGATCAAAACGGCAAAGGTCAGCGTACCGTACATGGCCACGTGCCAATCGAGCGTGTCGGCCACGAACTTGCCGATCGAAGTGACAAAGACCATCGCCACGGAAAACGCGCCGTACACGACCGAGATGGCAAGCGAAGTTTGCTGCGGGGACAGCAGCTCGGGGATGTACGTCACGCCCACGGCGAGCAGCGCGCCCGAGACGGATCCCAGGACAATGCGCGAGATAAAGAGCACCTGGAAGTTGGGCGCCAACGCCATGACCAGGTTGCCGAGCACAAAGACGATGCTGTAGTACACGAGCAACTGGTAGCGGCGGAATCGCCCCGTGCTGAGCGCAAGCACCGGCGTGGCGATGGCGTAGACGAGCGCGAACACGCTGATGAGCTGGCCCGCAGTGGCAAGTGATACGCCGAGTTCCGTTGCCAAGTCGCTTTCGATGCCGATGACCACGAACTCTGAGCAGCCGAGCGAGAATCCCAACAGCACGAGCAGCGCCAGGCAGAGCTTGGTGCGCGCGGGGGAGAGCGCGGCGGCGGTTGACTTACTTTTAGACGTGGTTGCGGCGGTCAAGGTTGTCACTCCAATGTCGCATGAATAAGCGGGATTCAATCCCTGCAACTCTAACAGAATGTGCCAGGTGCCTGCCCCCTTTGTCGCAGGCTGTGCTTGCCTGTATAGTCGCAATACAGGTGAAAATGGTCTCAGGTACATTGCGGGCGACAGGAGATCCCATGGGTATGCACACGACAAAGGTTGCAGCAGGCGAGGGCAAGTTTGCGCTCGAGGCCCAGTTGACGGTGACGCCGCGAGGCATGGCGGTGTACGCCTGCTCGCCGGAGTTCGCGCACCTGGGCGCCACGGCGCAGGCCATTCCGCGTCCCGAGCCCGGCCGCACGGCGACAGTGAGCATCCTGGCTGTTCCGTGCCATCGAGACGAAATTCCGGCGCACGATATCGCGGCGGCGCTGGCCACGCGCTTTGGCGTGCCGGTCGTTGCGAGCACGGGCTTTCATGTTGAACAGGCGAGCGGGGGCGACCTGCAGCGCGTGCTCGACACCACCAAGGAGCTCATCGCCGCGCTCGAGGAGGCCGCAGCCCGCATTCTGCGCGCCGGCTGGGATGAGGGCGGCGCGGGCGCCGAGGTCGTGGCGGTCAATGCCGCGACCGGCGAGACGCTTGGCCCCGTCGACCGCATCGATGCCCATGCCGGTGAGGGCATTCTGCATCAGGCATTTCTGACGCTTCTGGTCGAGGGCCAGGGCGAAGACGCACGCCTGCTGCTCTGTCGTCGCAGTCCGCTCAAACGCCTGTGGGGCGGGGTGCTGGCCGATAGCTGTGCCGGCCATCCGCTCCCCGGGGAGGACGTTGTCGCCGCGACGGCGCGCCGCATCAACGAAGAGCTCGGCATCACGCGCGATCCCGATCAGCTCAAGTACCTCGGACGCGTGGTGTACCGCGAGGACCACGGCGACGGCCGCTGCGAGTGCGAGTGGTGCGAGGTGTTCGCAGCCCATGTTGAGCCGGGCGAGCTGCACATCAACCAAGAGGAGATCTCGGAGGTACGACGCGTGACCCCATCCGAGCTCGGCGGCTACCTGCAGGGTCGCCCCGAGCAGCTGGCACCCTGGCTCCGCGAGGCCCTGGAGGTCCCCTCCATCCGCGCAGCCCTCGCTATGTGAAAAAAGACAGTCCCTTTGCCACATCCAAACCGTCACAACATTTGATGAAAATCTCGAAAACGAGGAAAAGCGTCGAATGTTGTGACGCTTTTTGTCCAGAGGATCGCTTCTCATCCAAAAATCCCGCTTGACTGTATTGCCACAACACAGCGCAACGTAAGGGGTGTCCGATAACGGGCGCCCCTTTTTAAGTGGCAACGTGGCCGCGAATCCGGAGCGCCCCCAACAAGAAAGGTGGGGAGATGGAAGCGGAAAAGAAGGCGTTTAAGATCACCAAGCGCGAAATTGGCTTTGTGCTGGGTATCGTTGTCTTTTTGCTGGTGAAGTTTCTTCCTTTGGCGGAGCTGAGCTCGACGGTCGAGCTTACGGTCGGCGGTCAGACCTGTCTGGCGTTGACGCTCGCCACGGTGGTGTTCTGGGCGTGTGGCGTGGCACAGCCGGGCTTTGTGGGCCTGCTCTATTGCGCGCTGCTCGTTCTGTTCAAGGTGTGCGTGGACGACACGGGTGCCGCGAGCATCTCGGCGACGGTCGCCTCCACGTTTAGCTCGTGGACCAAAGCCACCATGTGGCTCGTCATCGGCGCCTACCTCATCGCCAGCGCGGTCAAGGAGTCGGGCCTGGGCGAGCGCATCGCCTATGCGTTTATGCTCAAGTTCGTGCGCGATGCCAAGTCGCTCATCATCTCAATCTTCGCGCTCACCTTTGTGCTGTCGCTGCTGATCCCGCATCCGTTCCCCCGCGCCTTCCTCATCCTCGCCGTCGTCTCGGTCATCGCCGAGTCCGCCGGCTACGGTGACGACGACCGCGGCAAGCTCGGCTTCCTCGTGTTTGCCGCTGCCGCCCCGGGCTCCATGTTCTTCCTGACGGGCGACTCCACGCTCAACCCGCTCGTTGCGCAGTACAGCGCCGAGGCCGGCGGCATGAGCCCGTCCTTTGTCGACTGGTTCCTGTGCATGAGCGTGCCTATGCTGGTCGCGCTGCTGTGCACCCTGTTCCTGGGCCTCTTCCTCTTTAAGCCCAGCAAGGAGCTCGTCTACGATCGCGAGCAGATCGTGGCCAAGCAGGCCGCGCTCGGCAAGCTCTCCGTCAAGGAGATTCGCACCATCGTGTGGCTTGTCATCGCCATTGCGCTGTGGCTCACCGTCTCGGGCGATTACATCGGCTGGGTCACCCTGGCCATCGGCGTCTCTCTTGCCATGCCCATCATCGGCGAGGTCCTCACCCCCGCCAGCTGGAATGCCGTCGACATCAAGTCCCTCATGTTCCTGACGGCCGCCATGGCCGTGGGCTCCGTGGGCGGTGCCACCGGTATGAACGCCTGGATCGCCGATGTTGTGCTTCCCAGCTCCGTGCCCGAGAACATCTTCCTGTTCGCCCTGCTTGTCGCCGCGCTTTCCATGATCATCCACATGTTCATGGGCTCGGTCATGGCCGTGCTCGGCGTGTGCGTGCCGGCGTTCATCAGCTTTGCGGCCGGCTCCAGCGTGAGCCCGCTCGCCGTGGCGCTCATCGTCTTCACGTCCATCAACATCCACTACATCCTGCCGTTCCATAACCTGCCGATCCTTATCGGCGAGGGCAAGGACGCTGGCGGCTACACCTCCAAAGAGGCTATGCGCATGGGCATTCCCCTCACTGCGGTCGTCTTTATCGTCGTGCTGGTCGAGGCCGCCTGGTTCCACCTCTTTGGCCTGATGTAAGCAGTCGAGTGCTTGGCTGTAATTAGCCGAGTGCTTGAACTGCGAGTGCCCGAGCGCCCCATCTATGAGCGCTGCGGCCCCATTACGTTACCAAGCCGGCGGCACTCCCGCCGCCGGACACTCTCCCGAAAGGAGCACGCTATGTCCACTACCGATGCTTCCCAGATCCACGATCTGCGCTCCGCGCTCGACTTTTTGCGCGAGATGCCGGGCCAGCTGCTCGAGACCGACACCCAGGTCGACGCGGACGCCGAGGTCTCGGGCGTCTATCGTCGCGTCGGTGCCGGCGGCACCGTTATGCGTCCGACCAAAGAGGGCCCGGCGATGGTCTTCAACAACGTCAAGGGCTTTGACGATGCCAAGGTCTGCATCGGCATGCTTGCCAGCCGCAAGCGCGTTGCCGCCCTGCTCGACCTCGACGAGGAGCACCTGGGCCTCGAGATCGGCAAGCGCTTCGAGAACCTGATCGCGCCCGAGCAGATCGCCGAGGGTGCGCACGTCGACTGCCAAGAGGTCGTGTACAAGGCGACCGACGAGGGCTTTGACCTGCGCAAGATCGTTCCCGCTCCCACCAACACGCCCGTCGACGGCGGCCCCTACATCACCATGGGCCTCGCTTATGGCACGAGCCCCGACGGCTCCCAGTCCGACGTGACCATCCACCGCTTCTCCTGCGTCGACAAGGACAAGCTCGCCATGTGGATCACTCCGGGCAGCCGTCACCTTGGCGCGTTCTTTGACGAGTACTGCCAGCGCGGCGAAGACATGCCCATCTCCATCTCCATCGGTCTGGACCCCGCCGTGTACATGTGCTGTGGCTTCGAGGCGCCAACCACGCCGCTCGGCTTTAACGAGCTGCAGATCGCCGGCGCCCTGCGCGGCCACGCCGTCGAGCTTGCCGACTGCGTCACCGTTCCGCAGAAGTGCATCGCCAATGCCGAGTACGTGCTCGAGGGCTACCTCATGCACGACGAGACCATCAACGAGGACGTCAACGGCCACGGCTACGCCATGCCCGAGTTCCCCGGCTACACCGGCGGCGCCAAGGTCTGCCCGGTGATCAAGATCACCGCCGTCACCACGCGTGTCAACCCCATTATGGAGAGCTGCATCGGCCCTTCGCACGAGCACGTGTCCATGGCCGGTATCCCCACCGAGGCTTCCATCTACAAGATGGTCGAGACCGCTATCCCGGGCCGCCTGCTCAACGTCCACGCTGCACCCTGCGGCGGCGGCAAGTTCGTTGCCATCATGCAGTTTAAGAAGTCGAGCAAAAATGACGAGGGCCGTCAGCGCAACGCCGCCATGCTCGCCTTCTCGGCATTCTCCGAGCTCAAGCATGTGATCTTGGTTGACGAGGATGTCGACATCTTTGATATGAGCGACGTGATGTGGGCCATGACCACGCGCTTCCAGGCCGACGTCGACCTCATCACCATCCCCGGCTGCCACTGCCACGTGCTCGACCCGTCCAACGACCCTGCGTTCGACCCCACGATTCGCGAGCACGGCATCGCCTGCAAGGCCATCTTCGACTGCACGGTTCCGTTCGACCTCAAGAAGAATTTCATTCGCTCGCAGTTCATGGAGATCGACACAGACAAGTGGGCCAAGGAGATTGCTTTCTAAGGTTCCGGCGTTCTACCGAACGTCGGACCACTCGACGCTGCGCCCGCGCCTGGCGGGCAATCTGCCCCTCAACTGCGAAGGCATGGGCATAAGCCCTATGCCTTCTTGTTTCGGGGCACCTTGCCTCGCCAGACGCGCGCTCGCTGACATTGCCCGACCTATAGCTGCCATTTTGTTGTTAGGAGTTGTCATGCCTGAGTCTTCTGTCCGTCCCCGTCGCATTGTCGTTGGCGTGTCTGGCGCCAGCGGTGCCGCGCTGGGCCTTGAGTGCCTCAAATGCCTGCGTCAGGCCGGTGCCGAGTCGGCGCTTGTCGTCACGCGCGGGGGAGAGATCACCATCGAGCAGGAGCTCGGCATGACGCTCGACGAGTTTGCCACGCATGCCGATGTGGTCTACGACAACAAGAACATCGGCGCCGCCATCGCAAGCGGCACCTATCCGGTCGACGGCATGATCGTGGCCCCGTGCTCCATGAAGACGCTCGCCGGCATCGCGAGCGGCTACAGCGACAATCTGTTGCTGCGTGCGGCCGACGTGCAGATGAAAGAGCAGCGCCGCCTGGTGCTCATGGTGCGCGAGACGCCCTTCAGCGCCATTCATGTCGACAACATGGCGCGCCTGGCGCGCGTACCGGGCGTCATGCTCATGCCGCCCATGCTCACGTTTTACAACGGCCCCGCCACGCTCGATGACGCGGTGCATCACATCGCCGCCAAGGCGCTCGAGGCCGTCGGCGTGTCATGTGCAAACTATAAGCGCTGGTCATAGGCGTCTTTAGGGTAGGATACGAGGAGTGTTTGAGCCCGCTGCCCCTGTGGGCGGCGGGCTTTTCGCGTCAAAGGATGTGTCGGGAGGATCTATGCAGACGGGCATGTATGCGATTAGCGAGATGGCGAGCTTGTTCAATGTTTCGCGCCAAACGCTCATCTACTACGACAAGATCGGTCTGTTTAAGCCCGCCGTGGTGAACGAAAAGGGCTACCGTTTCTATTCGCCCACGCAGATCCCGCTCATGCGTCTGATCTGCATGCTGCGCGACCTAGGGCTCGAACTCGACGAGATTGACCGCCTGACCTCGACGTTCGACATTGGCGAGATGACCGATCACCTGCGCTCGCGGGTGCAAGCGCTCGATGAACAGATCGCCGGCCTCAAAGCCGAGCGCGCGAGCGTGCAGGAGCGCCTGAACTTTTACGACGAGGCGGTTTACTGGCGCGAGCGCGAGGGCAGGCCGGAGCTCAAGCAGTTTGAGCGTCGCTACGTGGTCTTTGAGGAGTTTCCAGGCGATATCGAGCGCGGCCGCTCGATGCTTCACCCCACGCTCATGCGGGCCATCCTGCGCATGCGTGCGTTGACGGGCACGCGCCCTATGCGCGGCTGGGGTGCCATGCTGCGTCGTGAGGCGCTGCATTCCGACGACCCTATCGCCGGCGCGGGCTCCTTTGCCGTGCTGCCGCGCGGTGCCGAGGAACTGCTGCCGAGCGATCCCGCCGAGCTGGCAGAGATCGGCATCGAAGTGCTGCCCGAGGGCACATACCTGTGCATGAGCCGCTGGGGTATGCCGTACGAGCCCGAGGGCATCCGCGCCATCGTTGCCTGCATGGACGAGCACGCGCTCCAGCCCGTTGGCAACGCTTTCGACTTTTGCTACCTCGATACCACGAGCTACGACGAGTCCCACCAAGAGGACTTTTGCTGCATCCAAATCCCTGTTACCCTCCAGATGTGACAAAGGGACAGTCCCTTTGTCACATTCGTGGTGTGGCTGCTGCCCAAACCGTCACAACATTTGATGAAAATCTCGAAAACGAGGAAAAGCGTCGAATGTTGTGACGCTTTTCCTGTCTGTGCCGGCGAGCTCCCGTGCCATCTGGGGGTATAAGGCTGGCAAGTGTTTATTTGCGAGGCTTAAGGGGCGCCCCGTATGGATATCGATAACTTTGAATGGTGGTATAGCGAGGGCGAGGCTCCGGACGAGGAGTGGGACGAGCCCGCGCCGCGTGACGTGTCGAGCGACGAGGACGAGGCCGGCAACGATGCTGCTGTCGAGCCTGACGCCGCCTCCGATGCCGCCGAGCCCCTGACCTTTGAGCAGGCTTGGGCCCAAGCCGAGGCCGATGAAGCTAAGGTCGATGCCACGGCCACACTCGGTGAGCCGGCGGACATGTCCATCTCGCCGGCCAAGATCCCGCAGCCGCGCCATAACATCGACCCCGGCAGTACGGCATCCTTCAGCATTCTCGACGTGCCCTCGCAGGGTGCCCAAGCACCCGCGCCCACACGTCGCCCCGACCTGGCTCGCGAGGAGGACGCGGGCCGTCGCTCTCCGCTCGGCCCCATCCTCATCGCCTTCATGGCCGGCGTTATCGCATGCTCGGTAATTGGAAACGTCTGGAGCCATGTTGAACAACAACGAAAAGACGCCGCCAAGGTCGAGATGTCCGTCGAACAATCGCTCAGCCGCACGCGCTCGGTGCATGTATCGGTCGAGGTCAAGGACGGCGCGACGTGGGACACCGCGCGCGGCGACAGCCAGATGCTCGTCCATATCGTGGGTCGCACGCTCAAGGGGCAAGCGATCGACGAGTACCAATACGTCAATTCCGAAGGTGACGGCATCGAGCTCAAGCCCGGCGACTACGAGCTCACGGTCGATGAGCCGCCCGTCGCCACCGACGGCACGCGTTACCGTGCCTCAAAGCGCATGGTTCCGGTGAGTTTTAATTCACAGGCGCCCGATACGGTCGATAGCACGCCGCAGGGCGGGTTTGACCTTTACGCTATTGCTCAATAACTGCACCTGTCGCTCAACCCCGCCGCCAAGAGTGGGACAATAGCCCTCGACACCGTTGTTTACTATTGGAGGAAGTAGCATGTCCACCGTCACTACCATCAAGCGCGGCGGCCTCACCGCGGCCATCGATTCCATGGGCGCCCAGCTCACGAGCCTTGCCCTCAACGGCAACGAGTATCTGTGGCAGGGCGACCCGGCCTTTTGGGGCAAGCATGCGCCTATCCTGTTCCCCATCGTGGGATCGCTGCGCAACAACATGGCGACATCTGCGGCCGGCACCTGCGAGATGCCGCGCCATGGACTCGCTCGCATCGTCGAGCACAAGTTGGTCGAGGTTTCGGAGGACGGCTCCTCGGTAACGTACGAGATCACTGACACGCCCGAGTCGCTCAAGGCGTTCCCGTTCCACTTTAAGCTCAACATGACCTATGCCCTGACCGGCGACGCCACGCTCACGCAGACCTTTGCCGTCACCAACACCGGCGACGTGGCCCTGCCGTTCTCGGTGGGCGGTCATCCTGCATTCAACGTGCCCGCCCCCGGTGCCGAAGACGAGGCGTTCGAGGATTACGAGCTGGCGTTTACCGAGGCTTGGACTAACGAGGCCCCCATCATCACGCCCGACGGTCTTATGACGTTCGAGGGCAGCTACAAGGCTCCCGATAACTCGGACGTGCTGCTCATCACGCACCGCAGCTTCGATAACGATGCCATCATGTTCACCGATGTCCCGGGTTCCACGCTCACGCTGCGCGGCCGCAAGTCGGGCCACGGCGTCAAGATCGACTTTGAGGGCTTTAAGTACATCGGCGTGTGGTCTGCCGCCAACGACGCCCCGTTTGTGGCGCTCGAGCCCTGGACCGGTCATACCACCATGGACACCGAGGACGACGTCTTTGAGCACAAGGTCAACACCATTACCTTGGCACCGGGTGAGACGGACGTTCGCAGCTTTAGCGTTACCCTGCTCTAGAGGTTCCGCCGTTCTAACGAACGACGGACCGGTCGACGCTGCGCGCCACCCAGAGCGACAATTTGTCATTCAAAAGGCAAGGCATGACCAGAAGGTCTATGCCTTGCCTTTTTCATGCTAACTTGTTCGCTCTGGGTGGCGCCCGCTGGCATTGCCAAAACATCGACGCTCCCAATGACTACCGTGCGTCTATTAATTTTTCGAGCTTGTGCTGCGCTGCTGGTCGCTGGCGTATATCCTGTTAAGTCGTCAGCATACGATTCAACAGGGAAGGCAGATTATGCATTCTCCCCATCAACGCGACGCGCATCCACAGCCGGTATGCAGCCGTCGCATCTTTTTGGGTAGCGCTCTCGCTGCGAGCGCTTCTGTCGTCGCCGGCGCACTTGCCGGCTGCCAGCGTCCCTCCACGCTGGAAGTAGTTCAGTCCACGACGGGCGGCGGTCGCGACGACCTGTCCGATTCTGTGATCGGCAAGGATAAGATCCGCATTGGCATGGAGGCGGCCTACGCCCCGTACAACTGGCAGGTTTCCGAGGCCAGCGAGTTCACGATCCCCATCGATAACGTGCAGGGAGCCTACGCCGATGGCTACGACGTGCAGATCGCCAAGATCGTCTGCAAGGCTCTCGGCGGCGAGCCCGTTGCCGTCAAGCAGAGCTTCTCGGGCCTTATCGACTCGCTCAACAACGGCCAGATTGACCTCATCATCGCCGGCATGAGCGCCACGCCCGAGCGCGAGGAGTCCGTCGGCTTTTCCGACCCGTACTTCATTGGCTACTTTGGCCTGTTCGTAAAAGAGGGCTCGCCCTACCAAAACGCCACCAAGCTCAGCGACTTCAGCGGTGCCACGGTGCTCGGCCAAAAGGACACGATGCTCGATACCGTCATCGACGAGATTCCGGGCGTTGTGCACAAGAACCCGGTCGATTCGGTCCCCACGGTGTTCTCGAATCTGCTGCAGGGCACGTGCGACGCCGTGACCTACAACACTGAGAACGAAAAGGGCTATATGGCCCAAAATCCCGGTATCGTCCCCATCCACTTTGCCGAGGGCGAGGGCTTTAAGCAGGAGGTCACGGCGAATGTCGGTTGCCGCAAGGGATCGGACAAACTGCTTAAGCTCATCGACAAGACACTCAAGGGCATCAGCCAGGAGGAGCGCGACCAGATGTGGGACGCGTGCCTCGACCGTCAGCCGGCATAGGGAGGCAGCATGAAAGGCATCAATCGTCTGGCCTCCTTTATCAAGGCCGACCACCGTTATGTGTACCTGGGCACGAGCGTTATCGCGGCGCTCGGCTTGGCATTTAGCCAGCGCAACCCCACGCCGCTGAGCTTTTTGGCGCCCACCGGCATCTTCCAGGATTGCCTTTGGGCGATTCTTTGGGCCTGGATCGTCGTGTCGGCGGCAGCGCTCGTCACCAAGGTTATGCACTGGAGCGACTATCGCGAAACGTCGCCGTTTGCATCCGAGCGTTTCCGTCGCGGCGCGCGCCTGGGCAGCTATGTCGTGGTTGCCATCGCGGCGATCTTCTTTATCGACCGCTGCGTCATGTCGTTTGTCGACCTGGTGCAGGTGAGCATTGTCTCGGACTCCAATCCCAGCGACTTTCTGTCGAGCTTGGTCTACATGACCTACAAGAGCGGCGACTTCTTTATCCGCGGTATCGAGATCACCATCGCGCTTGCCACCTTCGGCACGGTCATCGCCTTCTTCTTGGCGCTGCTCTTTGTGTTCTTGCGCACCCAGACCTTCGATCGCGTCGACAACGACCTGGTGCGCTTCTTTAAGAGCATTGGCCGAGGCTTTGCGACCGTCTATTCCACCGTCGTGCGCGGCACGCCCATGATGGTCCAGGGCCTGCTCATCTATTACGCGGGCTTTACCGTTCTGCGCGGCATGGGCTTCGAGACCGCCCAGGCCAACCAGATCTGGAGTACCTTCACCGCCGGCCTCGTCACCATCTCGCTCAACTCTACCGCCTACATGATGGAGGTCCTGCGCGGCGGCATCGAGTCCATCGATCCCGGCCAGGCCGAGGCAGCGCGCTCGCTGGGCCTGTCGCAGTGGCAGGCTATGCGCAAGGTCGTGTTCCCTCAGGGTATTAAAAACGCGATCCCGGCGCTCACCAACGAGCTCATCATCAACATCAAGGACTCGTCGGTGCTCTCGGTCATCGGCGTGTTCGACCTCATGTACGCCACCACCACCGTCGCCGGCGTGTACTACCGCCAGATGGAGGTCTACTGCGTGGCGCTCGTGGTCTATCTGATCCTGACGCTCGTGGCGAGCCGCCTGCTCGAGGCCTTTGGCAAAAAGCTCGGCGCCGAGGCTCCTGCCACGCTGCCCAGCTCTAACTAGGCTTAAGACGAGGAGAATCATCATGGCAGATACCGCCACTACCGGCACTGCGGCAGCCGTGCAAAACCAAGAGCCGCTTATCCGCGTCGAGGGCCTGCGCAAGAGCTTTGGCTCACTCGAGGTACTCAAGGGCATCGACTTGTCCGTCAATCCCGGCGAGGTCGTCACCATCATCGGCGCCTCGGGCTCGGGCAAGTCGACGTTTCTGCGCTGCCTTAACCTGCTCGAGACCCCGGACGCGGGCCATATCTGGTTCCACGGTCAGGACCTTACTGCCGAGCGCTGCAATATCAATAAACTGCGCGAGGACATCGGCATGGTGTTCCAGGGCTTCAACCTGTTCAACAACATGGACGTGCTCGACAACTGCACGCTCGCGCCCGTCACGCTCAAAAAGATGAGCAAGGCCGAGGCCGAGAAGGTCGCGATGGAGCATCTGACGAGCGTGGGACTCGAAAAGTTCGCGCACGCCGCCGTTGGTCGCCTGTCCGGTGGTCAAAAACAGCGCGTGGCCATCGCTCGTGCCCTATGTATGAATCCGCAGATCATGCTGTTCGACGAGCCGACCTCCGCGCTCGACCCCGAGATCGTGGGCGAGGTGCTCGAGGTCATGCGCAAGCTCGCCGCCGACGGCATGACCATGGTCGTCGTCACGCACGAGATGGCCTTTGCCCGCACGGTGTCCGACCGCGTGGTCTTTATGGACAAGGGCGTGGTGCTCGAGGATGCCGCGCCGGCCGAGCTCTTCGGCAACCCCAAACACCAGCGCACTCGTGAGTTCCTCTCTCGCTATCTCGAGGACAAATAACCGACCGCAAACGCTTACGTTGCAGGGCCGCTCCCGTGGGGCGGCCTTTGTCGTCACAATCGAAAGGATGTCATGGCCGAGGTTTGGCGCTTCTTTGCGCATGAGGACGATTTTGCCGATATAGACGAGGCCGGCGCGTGCGAGCACTTGGGCCGCGTGCTGTCGTTTCCGACCATTTCGAGCATGGATGCCGAGGCGGTGGATTGGCAGCCCTTCGACGACCTGCGCGCGTATATGCAGCAGGCCTGGCCGCACATATTTGCGGCGGGCGAGGTCGAGCTTGTCGGCCATTCGCTGTTGGTGACGCTTGGCGGTTCCGACTCCGCCCTCAAACCCGTCATGCTCATGGGCCACATGGACGTGGTCCCCGTGGTGCCGGGTACCGAGGCCGACTGGACGCACGCCCCCTTTAGCGGACAGGTGGACGACACCTACATTTGGGGTCGCGGCGCTATCGACATGAAAGACCAGGTCGCAGGTATTCTCGAGGCGGTTGAGTATGCGTTGACGCACGGCTGGGAGCACGAGCGAACCCTGCTGCTGGCTTTTGGCCAGGACGAGGAAACCACGCAGTACGGCGCGCGGGCGATCGGTCGCGTGCTCGAGGAGCGCGGTATTGAACTTGAATACCTGATCGACGAGGGTGACTACCGTATTGTTTCGGCTGCCGAGTACGGCGCGGGCGAGGGCTGGCTTATGCATGCCGACCTTGCCGAGAAGGGCTACGCCGATATTGTGCTCAAGACGAAGAGTGAGGGCGGGCATTCGTCCAACCCCTACGGCGGCACATCGCTCGAGGTACTGAGCCGCGCTATCGCCGCAATCTGCGATATCGAGTGGCCGACGCGCGTGACCGATCTGCTTGCCGCACAGCTCGTCGAGCTGGGGCTCTACACGGCGGATGAGATTGCCGCCAACGGGGACGTCATTGTCCGCGACTGCCTCGCCAGCAAGAAGCTCTATCCGCTGGTGACGACCACCTGCGCGCCCACGCAGATCGAGGGTGGCAGCACCGGCGCCAACGTGATGCCACAGGATATGTGGGCCAATATCAACTTCCGCATGCTCGAGGGCACGGGCGTGGCCGACGTTGTGGCGCGCTGCCGTGAGGCGGTTGCCGGGGCGGACCTTGCCGGTCGTGTCGAAGTGGAGCTGGGCCCCGGCAGCTCCGAGCCCTCGCCGTCCCCGCGCATCGGTGGTCCCGGCCTCGAGGCGGTTCGCTCCATCGCCGCCCGCTATTTCCGCGATCCAAAGGGGACGGAGGAAAACGGATCATCAGCGGCGGGCGGAGCTCCTATCGGTATCGTTCCCTCGACCGTGATCGGCGCGACCGACGCTGCCAACTACCAGCACATTTGCTCCGAATGCATTCGTTTTTCGGCGTTTGTGGTCGACGATGACGAATGCGACCGCGGCGTCCACGGCACCAACGAGCGCATCACCCGCCGAGCCTACCTCCAGGGTGTCCGCTTCCTCATCGCTCTGCTCCAAACGCTCTAGAATTCGACAAAGCGACAGTTCCTTTGTTAGCCGTTGGGGACGTTCTTAAGCGACTAGCCGTTAAGGAACGTCCCCAACGGCTACGTCTACTCATTCCGTGCGGGTTATATGCAGGTTTGCCTGCGCACGCTATCATGTATGGGTTAGACCGCAACTATGTACCCCATACGCGAAGGGATGCGCATGTATCTGAAGATCGACATGTTCTAGCCGGGCTTACCCCTGCAGTGGCGCCGTGCGCCCCATCAGCTCTGCCGATTTTCACCTTCACGCATATAAAGGAGTCCCGCCATGCGCGACAAGCTCGAAAAGATTATCAAGGCCTACGAGGAGCTCGAGAAGAAGCTTTCCGACCCGGCCGTCGCCTCCGATATCAAGGAGTTCACGCGTCTCAACAAGGAGTACGCGCACCAGTCCGACCTCATTGCCGCCTCGCGCGAGTACATCGGCGCGCTCGATGACATCGAGGCTGCCAAGGAAATGCTCCACGATACGACCGATGCCGATGAGAAGGAGATGCTCCAGATGGACATCTCCGAAAACGAGGCCAAGCTTCCCCAGCTCGAGGAAGACATTAAGTACATGCTCATCCCGAGCGACCCCAACGACGACAAGAACACCATCGTCGAGATTCGCTCCGCCGCCGGTGGCGACGAGGCGGCCATCTTCGCCGGCGACCTGTACAAGATGTATCAGCGCTTTTGCGAGTCGCGTGGCTGGAAGACCACCGTGCTCGATTCCAGCCCCAGCGAGGCCGGCGGCTTTAAGTCCATCGAGTTCAAGGTCGAGGGCGACCGCGTCTACTCCGTCATGAAGTTCGAGTCCGGCGTACACCGTGTCCAGCGCGTTCCCAAGACCGAGTCCCAGGGCCGTATCCAGACCTCCACGGCAACCGTCGCCGTGCTTCCCGAGGCCGAGGAGATCGACGTCCAGATCAACCAGTCTGACCTGCGCATCGACACTTACTGCGCTTCGGGCCCTGGCGGTCAGTGCGTTAACACCACCTACTCCGCCGTGCGCATCACCCACCTGCCCACCAATACCGTGGTGCAGTCGCAGGAGCAGCGCTCCCAGATTCAGAATCGCGAGGTCTGCATGCAGATGCTGCGCGCCCGTCTGTACGAGATGGAACTCGAGAAGCAGCAGGCAGAGCTTGGTGCCGAGCGCCAGAGCCAGATCGGCCACGGCAACCGTTCCGAGAAGATCCGTACCTATAACCAGCCCCAGGACCGCGTGACCGATCACCGCATCGGTTTCAACTCCACCTACAATGGCGTCCTCCTGGGCGACCAGCTCGGCACCGTCATCGAGGCGCTCGCCGCCGCCGAGCGTGCCGAGAAGCTGGCACAGGCTGTGTAGTGGGTTACGCGGTTTTGCCAAACCGCGTAACGGCTCGACGCTGCAAACGCCCCTAAGCGGCAATCTGACGTTCAATTTCAAGGGCGCGACCAGAAGGTCAGCGCCCTTTCATTTCACGTCACCTTGCTCGCTTAGGGGCGTTTTCGCTGACTTATGCTCAACCTGCGGCGCCTTAGAGGTGGTCATTGGGGACGTTCTTAAATGACTAGGTTGGGCATATTGCTTTGAGGTGTTATTCAATCAGCTGTGATGGCCTTTGAGCTGCTTACCTGCTTAAAGCAATTAACGGTGTGCATCTGCTATTGAAAATAATGCTCAAAATATCGTTCGCGAAGTCGCGGGGTCCTTTTTGGTGCGTCGCGCGTCAAGTGATTTGGCAAGTTCTTGGTTAGATATTGGTCAGTTTTGGGGCAACCTTGCCAAAAGCTTGACGAATGCAAATTTAGACGTCAGCGAATGAACACTCTAGGCAGGCTCCAAGCAAAATTCTGGGCTGATTCTCGATAATCGCCTTCAATCGCCCCTTGCCAAGCGCTGGCCTCGCTTACAATCTGCTCCGACATTCGCGCGCCGTCCGGCGCTTAAGAGGGGAGGGCCCCATGGCAAACGAGATTTGGACCATCAAGCGTTGTCTCGAGTGGACCAAGGAGTACCTGGCCGAGCGCGGCGAGGAGCACCCCCGTCTTTCTGCCGAGTGGCTGCTGTGCGCCGCCACGGGCCTGGCGCGCATTGACCTATATATGCGTATGGACGAGACGCTTAACGCGGCCCAGCTCGAGACCATGCATGCGGCCGTTGTCCGCCGCGCTAAGGGTGAGCCGCTGCAATACATCACGGGCAGCACGCAGTTTCGCATGATCGACGTCGCGTGCGCCCCCGGTGTGCTCATTCCGCGCCCCGAGACCGAGATGCTCGTCGAGGAAGTCCTCAATTATCTGGATGCCGAGGTACTGAGCCCCGAGGCCGCTGCCCGTCAGCGTGTTGAGCTGCCTTGGAACGATGAGGTCGAGCAGGCACGCAAAGCCGAGGCCGCATTGGCCGACGAGCGAGCGACGGCCGAGCGCCGTGCCGCCAACCTCACAGCTGCCGACGAGGCGGCGCTAGGCGGCGATGTGCTGGGCAGTCGCGCTTATGCCGAGGAACTGGCCGATCGCGAGGCCGAGGAAGCCGCCGCGCAGGCGGCAGAAGCCGAAGCGGCAGAAGCAGAGGCCATGGAAACCCCCGAGCCCGAGCTCGACGAATACGGCATCGCCATTGAGGACAACGACCAACAGGCGACTCCCGCGCAAGATGCCGCCGAGGCCAACGTATCTGCCCCAGCCGAGCCCCGCACTGCCCGCGTTCTCGAGGTCGGCTGCGGCACGGGCTGCATTTCGCTCTCCCTTGCCTGGGAGCGCCGCGGCCACGTTACCTGCACTGCTACCGATATCGAGCCGCGCGCCATCGATCTGGCCACCAAAAACCGTGATGCGCTTGGCCTCACGTCCGACGAGGTCGCCTTCAGCCTCACAAACCTGGTGAGTTCCATTCCCCGCGAAGAGTGGGGCACCTTTGATGTGCTCGTCTCCAACCCACCTTACATCCCGACCGACGTCATGCGCTCGCTGCCGCATGAGGTCAAGGACTTTGAGCCCGATCTGGCGCTCGAGGGCGGTGCCGACGGTCTCGATATCTTCCGCCGCCTGCTCAACGCGGCGCCCTACATGCTGCGTGCCGGCGGCCTGTTTGCCTGCGAGCTCTACGAGGGCGCGCTCGACGCCGCGGCCGAGCTCTGTCGTCAAGCAGGCCTTTCGGACGTGCGTATCGTCCACGACCTCACCGATCGCCCCCGCATTGTCCGAGCCATCGTCACCGAGCCCAAGCAACGCCAGTAATATTTATTAACTGGTTAGCAAAAATTATAAAGTAGTTTATAATTATGACGGCTGAAAGAGGTCGGCCCATGCAACCTCCTACCTTTCGGGAAATCATTGCCCTACTCAAGCACGATGGATTCGTGAAGGTCGCGCAAGTCGGTAGTCATGCTAAGTATGTTTCTGGTGACCGTGTTGTCACCGTGAACGGCTCTGGTGGTGATCGACCAAAGAAGGGCACGTGGGCAAGTATTCGTCGCCAAGCTGGATGGTAGTTGGAGGCAAAATGAGGCAGCGATTTACCTATGACTGCGTTCTCATAAAAGAAGACGACGGTTACTGCGCTAGCTTCCCGCAGATTCCCGGCGCCTTTGCCGATGGCGATACGCGCGAAGAAGCGATTGCCCATGCTACCGAGGCACTGATGGCGTTTTTGGCCGACGACCTCAACAACGGTTTGACTCCGGCAGGGTACGAACGCTCGGCCGAGGTCGTGGCCCTTTCAGTCGAAATCGACCACGAGGACGCTCGGGAAGCGGCGTGCCGAACATTTAAAGACGCAGCGCTGGACCTCAAAGTCTCCGCTCCGCGGATTACCGCGCTGGTCAAAGCCGGAAAGCTCGATGTTGAACTCGTCGACGGCCGTCGGATGATAACGATAGACAGCATCGAGCGCTACGCCGCCCAAGAACGCCACGCCGGCAGGCCAAAGAAGTTCGTCGCAGTCCAATAACCCCCTCACTTTCACCGACTACTAGAGCCGCTCACCAAACCAACATGCGCTCTGGGCAAATAGGTTGAACGTTTCGTGCGAGAATGCCCCACAGTAAACAAACTTGCACCAGAGCGTAAGGGGCTGGCATACACATGCAGACGGTCTATCGGGTATACGAGGGAACGCGCGAGCCGCATCGGCTTGCCGTCGAGCGCACGGCCGAGGTGCTCGGCCGCGGCGGCCTGGCTTTGATCCCGACCGAGACCGTCTACGGTGTCGCCGTGGCAGTCAACGCCTTCTCGGACGCCGTGCCCCAAGATACAAGCGAATTCCCATCGTGGCCGCGCGATCCGCAGGCTGCCGTCAATGGCGCCGCAGTTCCTGCGCTCGGCACCGGCTATCGCCGTATCTTCACTCTCAAGCAACGTGAACTCACGCAAACCGTCGCTTGGCTGGTCGATGGCGTCGAAGCACTCGACCGCTATGGCGTGGATATCCCGGAAGAGGCCCGCGTGCTTGCCCGACGATGCTGGCCGGGCGCCCTGACTATCGTGGTCAAGGCGGCCCCCTGCGTGCCGACCTTTATGCGCGCCGCCGACGACACGGTGGCACTTCGCGCTTCGGCCTCGCCCGTGGTGCAGGCGCTCATCCGCGCCTGCGGCAGCCCTCTTGCCTGCACCAGCGCTAACACGCATGGCGCGCCCTCGCCGGCAAGCTTTGCCGCCGTCGAGGGTCGCATCCTGGAGGGGGTCGATGTTGCCGTCGACGCCGGTGAGACCCCGTGTCGCGACGCCTCGACCATCGTGTCGTTCCAGCACGGCGGGCTCCAGATCCTGCGCCAAGGCGCACTTCCCGCATCAGAGATCGAACGGGTCCTGTCCGACCCGATGCAATAGAAAGGTGTAAGCGATGTCGTTGAATCTGGGCAGCCTGGGCATGGAAGATGCCTCGTTTAACTTTGGCGGTTCCTACATCATGGCGCTCGACTGCGGCACCACCTCGGTACTTGCGACCATCGTCGACGAGTACGGATGCATCGTCGCGCAGGCACGTCGCAGCGTCAAAACCAGTTTTCCGCGTCCCGGTTGGGTGGAGCAAGACCCCATGGCGGTCCTTGCCAGCCAGATCGCCGTCATGATGGAAGTCCAGTTTAAGAGCGGTATCCACTCCGACCGCATTGCCGCCATCGGCATCTCCAACCAGCGCGAGACCACGGTGGTCTGGGACCGCGTGAGCGGTCAGCCGATCTATAACGCCATCGTGTGGCAGTGCCGCCGTACCGCGCCGGCAATCGACGCGTTGGTTGAACAGGGTTGCGAGGAGCTGGTGCGCTCCCGCACGGGACTCACGCTCGACCCGTATTTCTCGGCCTCCAAGGTGCAGTGGATTCTCGACAACGTCGACGGCGCACGCGAAAGCGCGGCGGCGGGCGACCTCATGTTTGGCACCATCGACACCTGGCTCATCTACAACCTCACCGGCGGCCAGGTCTTTGCCACCGACTACACCAATGCCAGCCGCACGGCACTCTTTAATATCCATACGCTCGATTGGGACGACGACCTGCTGGCACTCTTTGACGTTCCACGTTCCATGATGCCCGAGGTTCGCTGGAGCTCGGGCGACTACGGCCGCGTCGCGAGCGACATCATGACCAACATGCCGCCCATCATGGGCGTGGCGGGTGACCAACAGGCGTCGCTGTTCGGCCACTGCTGTTTCCGTCCCGGCCAGACCAAAAACACCTATGGCACGGGTTGCTTTATGCTCATGAACACCGGCGACGAGATCGTCGAATCCAAGAATGGCCTGGTCTCCACCATCGGTATCGCTGCGGACGGCAAAGTCAGCTATGCGCTCGAGGGCTCTATTTTTGCCGCCGGCTCAACGATGAACTGGCTTCGCAACAACATGGGCATCATCTCGAGCGTGAGCGAGTCGGCACAACTCGCTGCTTCGATTAGCGACAACGAGGGCTGCTACTTCGTTCCCGCCTTTGCGGGTTTGGGTGCTCCCTGGTGGGACCCGCATGCTCGCGGTATCGTGTGCGGTCTGACCGGCGCCTCGAGCCGTGCGACCATCGTACGTGCCGCCTGCGAATCCATGGCATATCAGAGCTACGACGTGCTGCGCGCCATGGAGCAGGACGTGGGGCTTTCGATTGAGCGCCTGTCTGTCGATGGCGGTGCCTCGCGCAACGAGTTCATCATGCAATTCCAGGCCGACCTGCTGGATATCCCCGTGCTGCAATGCGAGACGGTGGAGACCACGGCAATCGGTGCCGCGTACTTGGCGGGTCTTGCCGTCGGCTATTGGGAAGACCTGGAAGAGCTGGAGCAAAATGCCCAGATCGTTAGGACCTTCCTTCCCCACATGTCCGCCGAGCGCCGCGAGCAAAACCTTGCGGGCTGGCGTGATGCAGTCAGGCGCTCGCTCAGCACCTCACAGTAGGGCTGCGATGGGCTGCTCGATACAACAAACCGCTAAACTAATGCATGGCGTGCGGCGGCAACATTGCTGCGCGCCTTGTCAGCAAGGCCGTTTTGCGGCCGCAACGAAAGGGGCAATCAATCCATGACCGTCACCTACGATGCGTCCCGTGTGACGCTTGTCGATCACCCGCTCGTCCAGCACAAGCTGTCGATCCTGCGCGACAAAAACACCGGCACCAACCAGTTCCGCCAGCTCGTGCGCGAACTCGCGCTTTTTGACGGCTACGAGGCCATGCGTGACCTGCCTATGGAAGACGTCGAGGTCGAGACCCCCATCACTACCGCCACGTTCAAACAGCTTGCCGGCAAGAAACTCGCCATCGTGCCCATCCTGCGTGCGGGCCTTGGCATGGTCGACGGCATCCTCGACCTGGTGCCCTCCGCTCGCGTGGGTCACATCGGCATGGAGCGCGACGAGGTCACCCACGAGCCGCACGAGTATTACTGCAAGATGCCCAAGGATATCGACCAGCGCATCTGCCTGGTCGTCGACCCCATGCTTGCCACGGGCGGTTCGGCCGAGATGGCCATCAGCTACCTGCGCGAGCGCGGTGTCAAGGACATCCGCATGCTGTGCATCGTCGCGGCCCCCGAGGGCCTCAAGTCGCTGACCGAGAAGGACCCAGATGTGCATATCTATACCTGCGCCATCGACGACCATCTCAACGAGGCTGCCTACATCGTTCCCGGCCTCGGCGACGCCGGCGACCGCATCTACGGCACGCTCTAGTCGCTGGGCTAAACGGCCGCGGCTGCAAATACGAAGAAACGGTGCGCGCGGACGAACAAAAGGCGACCGCGCGCACTCCTGTTAACGGACGTTTTGCCCTGCAGGGTTCGAGAAAAACGTATTACCGTACCTGCGGCATAAAGAAGGTCTTAAGAAAACGAACAGGTGCGTATTAACCGATGCTTTTTCGGTTGTACTTTAGCGATTGGCTCGTACAATAGTCACCAATGTTTGGCGGGAACTGTTCTGTGAAGCGTTAAAAAGGAAAGTGAGGACGCCAGTGTTTCAGATAGCCGATCTGCTCGCTATCGTTGCAGGCGCCATCGCGGGCGCAATTGCCTTCCTTCCCTTTGTCTTTACGCTCAAGCCGGTTCTTGACGATAAACAGAATGCGGACATGCTCAAGGGTATGGTGAGTCTGGCGGTCTCGGCAATCGCCCTGCTCGTCTTTACCTTGGTTGTGTTTGTGTTGTTCGGAGAGGCATTTCGCATGTTCCTCCTGGGCGAGGCGATCGGCTTCGTGGCCTTTATGGCCGCCTGCGCGGTTCGTGTCGCCAAGGCGCTGCGAGATCCTCATGAGGTCGAAAGGTAAGTCGTGGAAATTTTTGAAAAGCTGCCTGATGAGATTAATCATCTGGTCAGCGAGTTCAGCTCCACCCCTGTCGTGGGCGATCTGAGCTGCGGCATCACGCAGTACTCGTTTTGGCTGATCGTCTCCACGATCGTGCTCCTGATCGTCCTGGCCGTGTTCAAGAAGAAGCAGACCCTGGTTCCCAAGGGCTTCTTCGTCAACGGTTTCGAGTACATCATCGAGTACGTCGAGAACGATATCGGCAAGGGTGTCGTGGGTGAGAACTGGAAGAAGCACTTCCCGTTCCTGTGCTCGCTTTTCCTGTTCATCCTGATCAATAACATGATCGGCCTGATTCCGGGAATGAAGCCCGGCACCGGCGCAATCGGCTCCACCGCCGCGCTCGCCATTTTCGCCTTCGTGTACTTCATCTACTACGGATGCAAGGCTCACGGCGTGATCGGCTACATCAAGAGCCTCGCCCCGCAGGGCGTGAGCTTCCCGATGAACGTGCTCGTGTGGGTCGTCGAGCTTTTCTCGACCTTCCTGCGCCTCATCACGCTCGCCGTCCGTCTGTTCTGCAACATGTTCGCAGGACACGTGGTCATGGGCTCGTTCGCCATCATGGCGAGCATGTTCATGCAGCCGCTGCTTCAGCAGGTTTCCGCGGCCCACGCCGTTGGCGCCCTGCCTTCGCTGGCCTGGCTTGCCATCCTCATCCTGATCTATGCGATCGAGCTTGTGGTCGGCGCCATCCAGGCTTACGTCTTCACGGTCCTTACCGCCGTGTATGTCTCCGAGGCAGAGGAGGTCGCGGAGGAGGAGTAGTCTTCCGTTCGCGCCTTAAAGGTAAGGTAATTCGTTAAACCGCCGGTGCCCGTACCCATGGAGCCCGGCAGTTATAAAAAGGTTATCCTGCGTGAAATAAGACACGCACGACAAAGGAGGAATCGTGGGAGTTATCGGTTACGGTCTCGGTGTTATCGGCGCTGGTCTTGCTATCGGCCTGTCTGCTCTGGGTGCTACGGGTGCTATGGCCCGTCAGCCTGAGGTCCAGGGCCGCGTGTTCACCGTCTTCATTATGGGCTCCGCCTTCGGCGAGGCTCTGGCTCTGATCGGCTTCGTTGTCGCGCTGATCGTTAAATAGCACGGAGCGTCAAGTATGAATCTTTCATCCCAGAAGAGCGCGATCGCACTCTCCGCGTCCGCGGCCGCGCTGCTCATGCCGGTTTCCGCGTTCGCCGAGGACGGCGCTGCCGGTGCGGACATCCTCATCCCTAAGATGGCGGAGTTCATCCCGGCGCTTATCGCCTTCCTGATTATCTGGATCGTGCTGGCCAAGGTCGCCCTGCCGGGCATCATGAAAACCATGGAGGAGCGCGGCAAGAAGATCGAGGAGAGCCTCGACGAGGCCGAGAAGACCAAGCAGGAGGCTATCGCCAAGCGCGCTGAGTCCGACTCGATCGTCACCGACGCCCGTCGTCAGGCTGCCGACATCGTTCTCGAGGCCCGTAAGGACGCCGAGTCCGAGCGCGCCCGTATCATCGAGGCTGCTCACAAGGAGGCCGAGGAGATCATCGCCAAGGCCCATACGACCGTCGAGGACGAGCGCAAGTCCATTTACGCCGGTGCCGCGAGCTCCATCGCCGACCTGTCCGTTGCCGTCGCCACCAAGATCGTGGGCGAGGCACTCGAGGACGATGCCGAGCAGAAGAAGCTCATCGAGCGCTACATCCAGGAAGCAGGTAGCCTGAATGCCGACTAGCCGCTATCAGGACAAGGTGCTCGAGACCTACGCGCGCTCCCTTCTGGAAGCCGCTAAGGCCGAGAACCATGTGTTCGAGGACCTCGAGATGATCGAGCGCTTGGCTTCTGCCAGCCCCGAGATCATCGCCGTGCTCGACACCATGTCCAAGCGCGACCAGCTCGACCTTCTTCCCAAGGTGGCAGCTGCCTTTAAGTATGTTGCCGAGGAAGACGAGGATGTAGTGGGCGTGACCGTCACCACGGCGATCCCGCTCGACGACGAGCTGCGTCAAACCATCACTAAGAAATGCGAGCAGGACTTCGGCCGCAAGGTATTCCTTATCGAGCAGGTCGACCCGTCTATCGTGGGCGGCCTGGTGCTCGAGGCCCGCGGCGAGCGTCGTGATATTTCCGTCAAGACGCAGCTGCGCATCGCGCAGGAGACCCTCGCAAACTCTGCTAATTCGTACGGAGGTGAAGCCTAATGTCCGAAACCCTCAATGCCCAGGATATCGCCAAGAAACTGCAGGAGCAGCTCACGAGCCTCTCCGCGACGGTCGATACGCATGAGGTTTCAACGGTCGACGAGGTAGGCGACGGCATCGCGCGCGTCTCCGGCCTCAAGAGCGCCATGGCAGGCGAGCTTCTGGAGTTCAAGAGCTCCGATACCGGTGAGACCGTCTTCGGCCTTGCCCAGAACCTTGACCGTGACGAGGTCGGCGCCGTTCTGTTCGGTGCCGTCGACTCCATCAAGGAAGGCGACGAGTGCCGCACCACTGGCCGCATTATGGATATCCCCGTGAGCCGCGCCATGCTCGGCCGCGTCGTCAATCCGCTCGGCCAGCCCATCGACGGCCTAGGCGACATCGTCGCTACGCACCGTCGCCCCATCGAGTTCAAGGCCCCCGGCGTCATCGACCGTACCCCGGTGTGCGAGCCGGTTCAGACCGGTCTGCTCGCTATCGACTCCATGGTGCCTATTGGCCGCGGTCAGCGTGAGCTCATCATCGGCGACCGTAAGACCGGTAAGACCGCCATCGCCATCGACGCTATTCTCAACCAGCGCGGCAAGGGCATGGTCTGCATCTATGTCGCCATCGGCCAGAAGGCCTCCACGGTTGCCAACATCCGCGAGACCCTCGCTCAGCACGGTGCGCTCGACTACACCATCATCGTTTCGGCCACCGCTGCCGATTCCGCCCCTATGCAGTACATCGCGCCTATGGCCGGTGCCGCTATCGGCGAGTTCTTCATGTACAACGGCGAGGACGGCAAGCCCGCCAGCGAGACCAACCCCGGCGGCCACGTGCTCGTCATCTACGACGACCTGTCCAAGCAGGCTGTGGCCTACCGTCAGATGTCGCTGACGCTGCATCGTCCGCCCGGACGCGAGGCCTATCCTGGCGACATCTTCTACCTGCACTCTCGTCTGCTCGAGCGTGCCGTCAAGATGTCCAAGAAGAACGGTTACGGCTCCATGACGGCACTGCCGATCATCGAGACCCAGGACGGCGACGTCTCGGCCTACATTCCGACCAACGTCATTTCCATTACCGATGGTCAGATCTACCTGCAGTCCGAGCTCTTCTTCCAGGGTCAGCGCCCGGCAGTCGACGTGGGCATCTCCGTGTCCCGCGTCGGTGGCGATGCGCAGACCAAGGCCATGAAGCAGGTCGCCGGCAACCTCCGTCTGGACCTCGCTTCGTACCAGGAGCTCGCTGGCTTTACGCAGTTCGGCTCCGACCTCGACGAGGCTACTCAGAAGCAGCTGACCCATGGTGCTCGCATGACCGAGCTCCTGAAGCAGCCGCGTTACAAGCCGTTTGAGGTTGGCGAGCAGATCGTTACGCTGTTCGCTGGCAACGAGGGCTTCCTGGATGACCTGGAGATCGCCGACGTGCTGCCCTTCCGTGCCGAGCTCATCGAGTACATGGACAATGGCTTTGGCTCGCTGCTCGACAAGGTTCGCGCCAAGAAGATCGATGATGACACCAAGGCTGAGCTCTTGCGCGTCATCGGCGACTTCAAGCAGCAGTTCATGGCCAAGCACCATTCGGATGTTTCTGGATCAGAGGAGAACTAAGCCCCATGGCCAACCTTCGCGACATTAAGAAGCGAATCTCCTCGGTTACCACGACCAAGCAGATCACGCGCACGATGGAGATGGTCTCTACGGCCAAGATCCGTCGTGCCCTCGATCGCTCCAAGCAGGCCGAGCCCTATAAGGAGGCGCTGACCGACGTCATGTTGACGGTCGCCGGCGACGCCTCCTGTTCGGGCACCGATCCCATGCTGCAGAAGCATGAGAGCGTCAAGCATGGCCTGATTGTCGTTATTGCCTCGGACCGCGGCCTTGCCGGCGGTTTCAATACGACGGTGGAGCGCACGGCCGAAAAGCTCGCCGCTTCTTGGGCGAACGACGGCATCGAGTGCGAGATCATCGCGTGCGGGCGTAAGCCGGCCACGTATTTCCGTGACCGCGCAAACGTTGTCATGCACTTTGAGGGCAACTCCTCTGAGCCCGATTTCAATCAGGCCCGCATGATTTCCTCTCATATCTGCGATGCGTATCGTGCCGGTGAGCTTGACCGTGTCGAGCTTGTCTACCACCACGCCAAGAACCGCGTGGATCAGGAGCTTCGCGTCGAGCATCTGTTGCCGCTCGACCCCGAGATGATCGCTATGGCCCACGGTCCGCGTAAGAACGAGACCGACGCCCCTAAGCGCATCTCGTCCACGTTCGAGTTCGTGCCCTCTCCTGAGCATGTTCTCGGCAAGCTTGTGCCGTCTTATATCCTGACGGTCATCTACCAGGCCCTGATCGATTCGGCGGCTGCCGAGCAGGGTGCACGCCGCAAGGCCATGCACTCCGCGACGGAAAACGCCACCGCGATCATCTCGACCCTTACCCGCACGTATAGTCGCGTGCGCCAGGCTTCGATCACGACCGAGATTAACGAGATCGTCGGCGGAGCCTCAGCATTGGAGGAACAGTAATGGCTAATAACACCGTAAAGCTTGCGGTCGAGGAAGCCACCAAGAAGACGACTGCCGGTGATGGTCGCATCGTGCGTATCATCGGCCCTGTCGTCGACGTCAAGTTTGACGGCGCGGTGCCCCCGATCTACAACGCGCTCACGGTCGAGGCCGAGACCCCGATCGGTCATCTGAGCACGATCCTCGAGGTCGAGAGCCAGCTTCCGGGCGGCGTCGTCCGCACGGTCGCCATGTCCTCGACCGACGGCCTGCAGCGCGGCCTCATCGCTACCGATACCGGTGAGCCCATGAAGATGCCCGTTGGTCCCAAGACGCTCGGTCGCATTTGGAACGTCATGGGCAAGCCCGTCGACGGCAAGCCCATGCCCGAGGTGGAGGAGTTCTACCCCATCCACCATGCAGCGCCCCGCTTTGACGAGCTCACCACCAAGACCGAGATCTTCGAGACCGGCATCAAGGCCGTCGACCTGCTCGAGCCCTACATCCGTGGCGGCAAGACCGGCCTGTTCGGCGGCGCCGGCGTTGGCAAGACCGTTCTGATTCAGGAGCTCATCAACAACCTCGCCCAGGAGCACGGCGGCACCTCGGTGTTCACCGGCGTCGGCGAGCGTACCCGCGAGGGCACCGACCTTTATCTCGAGATGAGCGAGTCTGGCGTTATCGACAAGACCTGCTTGGTCTATGGTCAGATGAACGAGCCGCCTGGAGCGCGTCTGCGCATCGGTCTGGCTGGCCTTACCACCGCTGAGTACTTCCGCGATCGCGGCCAGGACGTTCTGCTGTTCATCGACAACATCTTCCGCTTCTCCCAGGCCGGTTCCGAGGTTTCCGCACTGCTGGGTCGTATGCCGTCCGCCGTCGGTTACCAGCCTACGCTGGCTACCGAGATGGGTGACCTCCAGGAGCGCATTACCTCGACCAAGACGGGTTCCATTACCTCCGTCCAGGCTGTCTACGTCCCTGCAGACGACCTGACCGACCCGGCGCCTGCCACGACGTTTACGCACCTGGACGCCACTACGGTTCTTTCGCGTAGCATTTCGTCGCTCGGTTTGTTCCCGGCTATCGACCCGCTCGCGTCTTCCTCCGACGCTCTCGATCCCTCGATCGTCGGCGAGGAGCACTACCGTGTCGCCGTCAAGGTCCAGGAGCTCCTGCAGGAGTACTCCGACCTTCAGGACATCATCGCCATTCTGGGTATGGACGAGCTGTCCGAGGAGCAGCGCCTTACGGTCAACCGTGCCCGTAAGATCCAGCAGTTCCTTTCCCAGTCCTTCCACGTCGCCGAGAAGTTCACCGGCAACCCCGGTGTCTACGTCCGCGTCGAGGATACCGTCCGCTCCTTCGCCGAGATTGTTGACGGCAAGGCCGATGACCTGCCCGAGCAGGCATTCCGCTATGCTTCCACGATTGAGGACGTGCGCGAGCGCGCCCGCAAGATGGGGGAGAAGTAGGTTATGCGTATCCGCATCGTGTGCCCCGTGAGCTGCGCCTATGAGGGCGACGCTGCGTTTGTGTCGATTCCGTCCACGGATGGTGAGTTTGGCGTTCTGCCTGCTCACTCCAGCGAAATCTGCACAATCGACCGCGGTTACGTTCGCGTTTCCGATAAGGCCATGGGCACTGTCGACCACACGTTTGCCGTGGCCGGCGGCTATGCCCAGGTTGCGGACGATGTCGTGACCGTCCTCGCCGAGCGCGCTTGCGATTTGGCGACCGTCGACGCCGATAAGGTTAAAGCTGATATTCAAGGTTTTGAAGAGAAGCTGGGTAATTTGTCGGAGGATGATGCACGCCGCGCCTACCTCTATAATGAAATCGCATGGTGTAAGCTCAAGCTTGCCCAATAGTCAAACGTTTTAGCGTTCGACCATTTGCGAACACATCATGCCCGGGATGGCCCAGCCACCCCGGGCATGCTTTTTGAAAGGGTAGACCTTGGATATTATCCGCGTTGAGGGTGGCCACGCCATCGGAGGTTCCGTGCCTGTTTCGGGCGCCAAGAACTCCGCGCTCAAACTCATGGCGGCAACGCTTCTGGCGCCGGGCAAGACGACGCTGCAGAACGTGCCTGATATTTCCGATGTCCACGTGATGGGCAAGGTGCTCAAGGGTATGGGCGCCACGATCGATGTTCTCGACGAGCACACGCTCGAGATCGATACCTCCCAGGTCGATTCTTGGGAGGCGCCCTACGAGCTCGTTGCCAAGATGCGTGCTTCCACCGCCGTGATGGGACCCCTGCTGGGCCGTTTCCATCGCGCCAAGATCGCCATGCCCGGCGGCTGCAACCTGGGCGCTCGCAAGATCGATATGCATATCTTGGGTCTTGAGGCCTTGGGCGTTGAGTTCGATACCGCCCACGGCTATATCAACGCCAATGCGCCTCAGGGCCTGCGCGGTACCACCGTCACGCTCGAGTTTGCCAGCGTCGGTGCAACCGAGAACCTCATCATGGCCTCTGTGCGCGCACAGGGCACCACGGTTATCGACAATGCCGCCCGCGAGCCCGAGATCGTCGATCTCGCTAACATGCTCAACGAGATGGGCGCCAAGATTGTTGGCGCCGGTACGCCCGTCGTGACTATCGAAGGCGTGGAAGAGCTCCATCCCGTTATCCATCGCGTGGTGGGCGACCGCATCGAGGCCGGTACCTTTATCGTCGCCGGTGCGTTGATGGCGGACGATCGCGGTGTCGATGTCACGGGCTTTTGCCCCATTCATTTGGGCATGGTGCTCAAGAAGATGGAGCTCATGGGTATCGACTGCGAGCGCGTCGAGGATGGCGTCCATGTGAACCGTGCCGAGCGTATCAAGCCGGTCGACATCCAGACGCTTCCGTTCCCCGGTTTCCCGACCGACATGCAGGCGCAGATTATGGTGCTCTCCGCCCTTGCCGACGGCAGTTCCGTTATTACCGAGAACATCTTCGAGAATCGCTTTATGTTTGCCTCTGAGCTGGTGCGCATGGGTGCCGACATTCGTATCGAGAGCCATCATGCCATGATTCATGGCGTCAAGGGCTTCTCGGGTGCACAGGTTACCTCGCCCGATCTGCGCGGCGGAGCGGCCCTCGTCGTAGCGGGCTTGATCGCCGACGGGACGACCGAGGTTTCGGCTATCCATCACATCAAGCGCGGCTACGAGCAGTTTGTCGAAAAGCTGCAGGCGCTCGGCGCGCATGTCGAGCATGCTACCGTCCCCGATCCCGTCATCTACTAATACAGGTTGCCTATGTTTAATAAAAAGCCCCTCGCAGATACCACCACCCGAAGACCCTCAACTGGTGCGCAGGCCAAGATCTACAGTCGCGATAACGTGGCTCGCTATTCCGAGCGCGCTCGCCAACGTCGTCGTAGCCACACGATTCGTCACGTCGCGCTCATTGTCGTGCTTGGCGTGCTGTTGAGTGCCACTACCGCTGCCGGCCTGTGGTTTGCCACCATTATGGGCAAGCTCGGCGATTCTAATGTCATTACCGACAATCTGCGTCGGGTTCTGGTTGACACCGATGAGGCAAAGGATCCGTTCTACGTGCTGCTTCTTGGTACCGACGGCCGTCCGGGCGAGGATACGTATCGTGCCGACTCGATTATCCTGGCACGCATCGACCCCACGCAAAAGCAGGCGACGCTCATTTCCGTTCCGCGCGACACCAAGGTCGAGTACAAGGGCGAGACCATGAAGATCAACGCCTGCCATACCGTTGGCGGCGCCGAGGCCATGGTCGAGGCGGTCAACGAGCTGTGCGGTGTTCAGATTTCCCACTATGCCGAGGTCAGCTTCGACGGTATGCAGGCGCTGATTGATTCGGTTGGCGGTATCGACATTAACGCAACCGATGATGTTGACGACCCCGAGCACCTGGATATTAAGATTACCGCTGGCCAGCAGCATATGGACGGTGCCACCGCCCTTACCTATGCCCGCTGCCGCTACACCTATGCCGACGGCGATTACACGCGCATGCGCCACCAGCGTCAGGTGCTTGGCGCCCTTGCCAACCAGATTCTCAATAACTTCGATGCCACGAAGATCTTTGGCCTGGTTAATTCGCTGTCCGATATGCTCGTAACCGATATGAGCGTTCAGGATATCGTGGCTACGGTCAACGCCATGCGCGGTATGGATGTCGACGGTATCTACTCGGCCAACCTGCCCTCGTACGCCGACGACAGCACCATGATCGACGGTGTGAGCTACGTCTTTGTCTACGAGGACGAGCTCAAGGAAATGATGGAGCGCGTCGATGCTGGCAAGGATCCCAAGGGTCCCAACACCATGGGTCTTTCCGACGGTTCCAGCTCTACGATCGGCGACCTGAACAACAACACGTCTGACGATTACGCAAACGGTACCGCAACCTCATCGGTCAGCTCTGACGATTCCGATGACTCAAGCGATTCGAGCGATTCGGACTACTACGAAGAGCCCACCGGCGACGGCAACGGCTACGAGGCCAATTATTAGGGTTACGCGGGCTTACCAGCCCGCGTAACCAGTTGACGCTGCAAACCCGCCAGAGCGGCA
>NZ_QSHS01000023.1:0-43137 GCF_003467795.1 Collinsella sp. AM36-4AA | reverse complement strand
TCTGTTGCAATGAAGATGAGAATCAAGGAGAGACAAAATTACCGTTATCGGTTCAAGCAAATCACGTTCGCGCAGGTAAACTCATGTATACGGGAACTTTGACTCGATCCCCTAGCCACCTTGCAGCATTGTTATCTCTCATATTTATCTCTCGTCTTTCTGTTATCTCTCGTATTAGTGACGAATGAGAGACGAGAGATGCGTGAGTGATGCATGAGCGTGGATTATTGGACGGTCGGAAAATCCCTCAAACAAAAAACGGGGTCGGCCTTACGCCGAGCCCCGTTTTCAAACGGTCAGTTAGTTATCCAACGCGCGAGCATAGCAGTCAACATTACGCCGCCGCGAACACTCCCAAGCCCGTTCCGATGATGCAGATTGCGAAGATGCCCAAGATGATCCAAATGGTCTTGACGCCCTTTTTATAGAGGGCAACGCAAGCGAACGTTGCCAGCAAGGGCAGCAGACCGGGGAAGATCGAATCGAACAGATCCTGCAGGACAATCTCCGAACCACCCACGTCAAAGGTCAAAGCCGTGGACAGCGAGACCTGTGCCGCAATCATGGCGCCGATAACGGTCATTCCGAGGACACCGGCAGCATGCGTCATGCGAGACATAAGGTTGCTCTCTTCGGACTGCTGCAAAAACTTGGTTCCCAAGTCGTAACCCAGATGGGCGGCGACGATACGCGTTGCAAAGTTAATCACGGAGTAGATGAGCGCGTACACGATGGGGCCGAGCGGGTTGCCCGTCGAAGCGATGCCAATACCAATGCCGGCGGCAACCACGCGGAACGTACCCCAGTAGAACGAATCGCCGATGCCGGAAAGCGGTCCCATGAGGCCGACCTTCATGGCGTTAATCGAGGACGTGTCGAAGTTCTTATCGGCAGCCGCCTGCTCTTCCATCGAAACCGTTAGGCCGGCTACAAACGGAAGCACATGAGGCGTGATGTTAAAGAACTCGGTATGGCGATCGAGCGCCGCATAGTAATCGTCGTCGTTGGGATAGATCTTTCGCAGGGGCTTCTGAATGGTGTACATGAAGCCCATTGCCATCATCTTGTCGTACGACTGCGAGCACTGGCTCGTAAACTGGCGAAGGAACATGCTCCGATACATATCGGGAGTCATAATCGCGTCCTTCTTGGCCTCTTTGAGGTCGGTGTTCTGGATAGCCATTAGAAGTCCTCCTCTTCATCTGCAGCAACCGTCTGCGGACCGGACGAGCCCTCGCGGAAGGCCAGGAGCAGCGCGACGCAAATGGCAGCTGCGGCGACGCCGACCACGTCCATCTTGAGGTAGATGACCATAATGAAGCCCAGGAACAGCCAGGGAAGGAGCTTGTTATCGCCCATGGTCCTGATAAGAAGAGCGAAGCCGATGCAGACCATGACGCCGGACGCAACGTTGAGGCCGTCCATCACAAACTGCGGAATCGCGCTGAGCGCATTGTTGATAAGGTCGGCACCAAAGAACAGCGAGCCAAACACCAGCAGTGCAGACGGAATGCCAATCGACAGCGGCACGATGGTCAGATGGTACAGATTCGCCTTGGCAAGATCGCGATTTGCCAGAGCGGTCTCAATCTTCTTGCAGGCAAAGGCACCCGGAACGGCGTAGCAGAAGTTGCGCCACACCTGAAGGAAGACGGAGACGGGAAGGGCGAGCGCGACGGCAGTTGCCGTGCCCGTACCCGTAATGACGGCAAACGCGCAGCCAAGCACGCCGGAGGCATAGACCTCGGGAGGAACCGCCGCGCCGACCATGATGGCGCCCATGAACATGGACTCCAAAGCAGCGCCGACGATAACGCCCTGCTGGACATCGCCAAGGATCAAGCCGACAAACAGGCTCGTAAACAGCGGACGACCAAGCATCGTAATGCCAAATAATTGCTCGTCCATGGACGCAATAAATGCGACCAGTGCAACTAGAAGATACTGGACAACCATTTCGATCAACCCCAGAAACAGGTCTGCAGGCGAGGCATTCTGCGCAGCTCGCCTGCAGACAACCGCAGCAATTTGAGAGGATTAGTAGTTCATCTGGTGATAGTAACGACGCGTGGTGAGCGGGTGGTTACGGACGTGCTCGAGATGGCAGCTCAGACGCTCGGTGATGGTGTAGGTGACCATCGGGGAGACGATCTTGCGGAACTCGGGGTCGCTGAACGGCAGCTCGACCTCGGCGGTGTCAAACTTGTTCACGCGGACGTTGACGCCCTTCTCGTCGGCGAGCATGTGAGTGAAGTTGTCCACGCGGTCCATGAGCTTACGGGTGTCGTCCTCGCCGTAGAGCATGATGAGGCTCGTGCCTTCCTCGCACAGCTCGATGGTGCCGTGGAAGAACTCGGCGGCGTGGATGGACTTGGTCTTGATCCACTGCATCTCCTCGAGGATGCACATGGCGTAGTCGTAGGCCTCACCCCAGAGCATGCCGGAGCCAATCACCATGTGGTAATCGGTGTCCTTGAAGTCCTCGGCCATGGCGGCGCAGCGCTCGTCCTGAGCGTCCTTGGCCTTGATGAGGTACGGAGCGATGTTGCCGAACTCTTCCATGAAGGTGTCGTACTTGGGGAAGGCGCCGGCGTTCTTGAGGAAGCGGGCGACCAGCGTGATCTGGTAGGTGTAGATGGCCTCGCACAGAACGTCGTCCTCGGCGAAGCTGAAGAACTTGTAATCGGCGTACTCGGTGGCCGGGGTGTTGTCGTTGGAGACATACATCAGCGTGCGGGCGCCCTGCTCCTGGCAGAACTTGGCAGCCTCAATGATCTCGGGGGTGGTGCCGGTACGGGTGGAGAAGACGCAGACAGAATCCTTGTTGAAGGTCTTGGGCGGGCAGGCGAGGAACTCTGCGGCGATCTCGCAGTGGACATCGACGTCGGCCGTGGTGGTCTCGACCCAATACTTCATCGGGAGCGTGTGGGCCCAGGTGCCGCCGCAGCCGATGAAGAAGATGTTGGAATAACCCTGCTCGCAGACCTCGTCCACGGCAGCCTCAATCTGAGGACGGAGAGCGAGGGCATCGCTCACAACCTTCTCGTAACGAGGCTCATCGAAATTGAACATCCCTTACTCCTAACTCACTTGGATGAACCCTTCATTCATCCCATGACGTTATAATACTTTATATAACTAACTATGCAAGAACTATTTCAGATTTTTTGATTTTTCTTTAATAAAAAGCCCGCCGATCAAATGATCGACGGGCATAGGCATAGAGCATTGGTTCAATAAATGCCGAGCATCAACGTGTTTCCGGCTAGAAAACGTCCTTGGCAAACACCTTAGCGTCATTGGGGACCTGACGGATTTCGATGGCCACGCCATCGCCCAGGAGCTCTTGGATATGCTCGGCATCTTTCTCGGTCGCAAAGATCGCAGGGGTCGGATGAAGCGTGGTCTCAGGGGTCTTTCGGGTTCCGCCCAGATTGATCTCTTTGATGTCTTTGCAACCCTTAGCGAGACGATAGACATCTTCAATCGTCTCAGTGATGATAAACAGCGAATACTTGTCGGTAACGCCGCTGTTGAGCGCCTCGATAGCAGCGTCAACATCCTTGATGACGAGTTTAACGCCGTTGGGGCGGGCGAGCCTCAAGGCCGCCTTCCTCATGTCGTCTTTTGCCACAGCATCGCTGGCAAGCAAGATGCAATCTACATCCAAAGCGTGAGTCCAGGACATGGCAACTTGGCCGTGAATCAGTCGGTAATCAACTCTCGTAAGCTTAATCATCGTTATCATCTCCGCACGTGATAAAGGGAATGACAGGTGTGGCCCCTAGCTAGGGCTCGAACCAGAACTAACTAGAACTCTTCTTCCTCGGCGCCGGCAAGCATGTCCGCCGCCTCGCAAAGCTGAATAAACGAACGCGATCCCTCGACCGCGGCTTTGGCCTTGTCCGCATCCAGGGAGTCCAGCTGTGTAACCATTTCCACCAGCAGCGGCAAGTTCATTCCAGCGATTAACGTAAACGATCCGTCGGTCTGCCTCTGAATGAATTCGTTGTTTACAGAGCCGCCAAAGATGTCAGTCACGACAAACCAAGAGTCGGCAGGGCCCCTCGTCTCCATCCATGCATCAATCAACGCCGCGACGTCCCTTGAATCGTCATCGACATAGGCGCACAGGCACTCGATTCGGTCGTTGGTGCCCATCAGAATCTCCAGAGAGCTTTTCATGCCTTGGGCGAGATAACCATGACTCGCTAGCAATATCTTATTCATAGTTCTCCAATACCAATAGGACGTACTATATTGTCATAACAAAGTATATTAGCAATCTACCCTACGTGGTGTGTCTATTTTCCAAATCCGCGAACGGTAACAATTGGTCGGTAAATCGACCAATCTATCGCTAATTTACAAATAGAACTTCAGTCGCTCGGTGCAGTACACCTGACGGGAGATGAAAAGCGGCTCGCCACTTGGGGCATAACGTCTATCGACAAACAGAAGCAGCGAAGAGTCCAGCTCCACGTTAAGGTATGCCGCCTCGAGCTCGCTCGCATAGCAGACCTCGAGCGTACGCGTGTTGGGACCCATCTTGATCCCCTGGCGATCGAGTACCGCCATCAGCGAATCATCGAGGGACTCATGCTCCAAAAAAGAAAGCGCAGCGGAATAGCTATTGGTTTCCAGCATCGTGGGCTTGCCATCCACAAGGCGCAGACGACGGCTACGCAATACCTTTTGGGTATCGTCTACGCCCAGGAACTTCGCGTCTCGCAGACTTGGGAAGTCCCAGCCCATTTCGAGAACCCTGGTAGACGCCTGTTTGCCCGCAAGCTGGCACGAATGGGTAAAGCTCTCACGGTCGTCCGCGGCATACATCTGCGTGTCCGACGAAACGAACGTGCCCTTGCCGCGGGCCCTCTCAACAAGCCCAGCATCTTCCATTTCTTTAATTGCGGAGCGAACCGTTATTCGGCTCACGCCAAATTGCTCGATAAGCTCCGCCTCGGTCGGAAGCTTATCTCCCGGGCGGTACGTGCCGTTGGCGATTGAATCAGAAAGCGCACGAACAATCTGTTTGTACAGGGGGATAACGCTATTTGCCTCAACCATATCAACCATACCTTTACAAGGAATCAGCAGCCTATAGATAAATGACTTATATTGTATTAGAACTTTTTAGCACTCCACGCCATTTCCTATAATGTTTTAGCAAACGAGGGGTTATTTTGCGTAAGCGGTGTAGAGTCCATCCATTTCCGCATACAGCTTCAATCTGATGGCGGTATATGCATCCGATAAGCCGATTGATTTTTATCTTCTACCTGTCTCACATTCATCCCACGTCGTAGAGATGAATGTGAGGTGAGAGATACGTACTTGACGCGCGAGCGTGGATATTTGGACGGTTTTTGGGCTTTTGGCGGCCGATTTCGTCCGAAAATCCACGCTCATGCGGCAGACGTCCGAATTTCCACGCTCGTGTGCCAGAAAATCCACGCTCATCCGGCAGATTGGTCGAAGGCCCCATATGGGTATACTCTCGGGGATTCGACTCGATTCGCCCCCGTTGGGGCGTCAAAGGAGACTGCATATGTCCACTACCTCAATTGACCCGCGCGCCGCTGCTGCCGCGCTGCTGGTGCCCGGCACTACCTGCCACGGCTTTACCGTCGAGCGCTGCGAGACCGTGCCCGAGCTCGACTCGGACGCTTACGTACTGCGCCATACCACCTCGGGCGCGCGCCTGCTGTACCTGGCGTGCGACGACGAAAACAAGGCCTTTGCCATTGGCTTTAAGACGCCGCCGGCCGATTCTACCGGCGTGTTCCATATTCTTGAGCACTCGGTGCTGTGCGGGTCGGCCAAGTTCCCCGTCAAGGAGCCATTTGTCGATCTGATCAAGAGCTCCATGCAGACGTTCCTCAACGCCATGACCTACCCCGACAAGACCATCTACCCCGTTGCCACCACCAATGAACAGGACCTGTACAACCTGATGGACGTGTACCTGGACGCGGTGTTCAACCCGGCCATCTATACCAAGCCCACCATTTTTGAGCAGGAGGGCTGGCACTACGAGCTGGACCTGCCGGAGGGCGCTGGCGGCGACGGCAGCGCCGCCAGCCTGCGCGAGGGAACGCTGCGCTATAACGGCGTGGTGTTCAACGAGATGAAGGGCGCGTTGTCCGACCCCATGAGCGTGCTGGACGACGCCGTCAACGCCGCGCTCTATCCCGACACCGCCTATGCGCACGAGAGCGGCGGCGACCCACGCGCGATTCCCGCGCTCACCTACGAGCAGTTCCTGGATACGCACGCGCGCCACTACAATCCTTCCAACTCTTATATAACGCTCTACGGCGACCTAGATGTGGACCGCGCGCTGGCGTTTTTGGACGAGCGTTATCTGTCGCAGCCGAGTGCCGCGAGCCGCCGCATGGACGCTGCCGTTGCCGCCGGTGAGGACCCGTCCACGCTGGCACCCAATCCGCTGGGCGTGCAGGCACCCGTGACCTGCGATTACAAGCGCGTCGAGATGGCCACCACGCCCGAGAACGCCCTGGTGGGCCTGGGCCTGGTGCTGGGACCAGCGCTCGACCGCAAGCGCACGATCGCGGCGGATATCTTGTTCGAGGCGTTGCTGGGCTCCAACGAGGCCCCGGTTAAGAAGGCAATTCTGGCGGCGGGCCTGGGCGGCAACGTGGTGAGCTACACCGCGGCCGAGTGCCTGCAGCCCTACGAGCTCATCATGCTGCAAAACGCGCAGCCCGGCGTGGCGCGCGAGCTGCGCCGCGTGTTCCAGGACGCCTGCCGCGACCTGTGCGAGCATGGCGTTCCGCGCGAGCGCCTGGAGGCCATCATCAGCAGCAACGAGTACGACCTGCGCCAGCGCGACTACGGTATCGCCGACGGCGTGGCCATTGCGTGCGACGCGCTGAGCACCTGGCTCTACGATGACGACGCCGCGACGCTGGCGCTCAAGTACGGCCCGGTGTACGAGGAGCTGCGTGGCGAGCTGGACGGCAGCTACTTTGAGGACCTTCTGCGCGAGCTCGTGCTGGAGAACGACCACATGGCGCTGGTCGAGCTGGTTCCGGTGGACGCCGCTGAGGGTTCGGAGGGCGCCGAAGCTGCCGAGCTGGCAGCCAAGCGCGACGCCATGACCGATGCCGAGCTGGCCGACGTGGTCGAGCGCACGGCTGCGCTGCGTGCCGCGCAGGAGGCCGAGGACACGCCCGAGGACAAGGCCACGCTGCCGCGCCTGCGCGTGTCCGACATTGGCGAGGCGCGCCCCGAGCCGCCGCTGGTCGTAGACACGACCGCGCCCATCCCCTGCCTGCGCCACGGCATCCCCACCAACCGCCTGGCCTACGCCATGCAGTATTTCGACCTGAGCTGCGTCGCATTTGAGGACCTGCCCTATGTGACGCTGCTCTGCCGCCTGCTCAAACAGCTGCCCACGAGCGAGCACTCGGCCGAGGAACTCGACAATCTGCTCGCCGGCAAGCTGGGCTTTTTGAGCTTTACGACCGAGGTCATGACACAGCCCGACGTGGACGGCGTGCGCCCTTATCTGCTGGTGAGCGCCGGCGCCCTGTCCGAGAAGATCGATGCGCTGGCGAGCCTGCCGCGCGAGGTGTGGTCGAGCACGCTGTTGCTCGATGCTGACGCCGACCGCGTGCGCGACGTGCTCACGCAGATTCGCATTGGGCTTGAGCAAGGCTTTATCAACAACGGACACTCGGCGGCACTCGGCCGCGCGATGAGCTACACCTCGCCTTCGGCCGTGGTGCGCGAACAGCTCTCGGGCGTGGACTTCTACCTGTTCCTGCGCGATCTGCTCGAGCACTTTGACGAGCGACTGGACAATCTGCGCGCCAAGCTTGCCGAGCTGGCAGACCGCATCTTTGTGGCCGACGGCTGCCTGGCGAGCTTTACCGGCAGCGATGAGGACTTTGACGCGTACTGGGATGCCGCGGGCGACCTGGGGCTTGGCGCAGGCGACGGCGCCGATGCCGGCCGCAACGTGCTCGTGGTGCCGACGCCGCGCGACCGTCACGAGGCTTTCGTCATCCCCAGCGACATTTGCTTTGCGGCAAGCGCGTGCGACCCGCGTCGCTTGGGACTCGACGTGACGGGCGCCTGGGCGGTTGCCGCCAACGCGCTCTCCTACGACTACCTGTGGAACGAGATCCGTGTGAAGGGCGGCGCATACGGTTGCGGATTCCGCGCGGCTGGCGAGCGTCAAACGGCGTTCTACACCTACCGCGACCCGGCGATCGATCCCTCGATTGAGCGCGTGGCGCGCGCAGGCGAATGGCTCGGCAGCTTTGAGCCCGACGAGGCCGCCTTTGAGGGATTTATCGTGAGCTGCGTGAGTGGCATGGACGCGCCGGTGAAGCCGTACGCGCTCACCAAGCGCCGCAACACGATCTACCTGGCCGGGCTCGATCCGCATGCGCGCGAGGAGCGTCGCGCCCAGATGCTCGCCGCCACGCCCGGTGAGCTGCGCTCGCTCGGCGCCGACGTGACGCGCATTGCAGCCGAGTCGCCCACCTGTGTCTTTGGCGGTCGAGACGTCATCGCCAAGAGCAACGCCGGCTTTAACGTAGTCGACCTGCTGGGCTAACCACAACAAGCAAAACCACTACAAAGGGGACAGGCCCCTTTGTAGTGGTTCGAACACTTGTTCTATACGTACACATGTTCTATAGTATGGGTGATTGCATCGGATCTAAATTGCAACTAGAATATAGTTGCAGAATGTGAGGCGGGATGACTCGAGCCGATAAACTCATCGCCCAACCGTTTAGCTGCCCTTCGACGTATCGGTATACCGATTTTTTAAAAGTCATGGCTTCATATGGCTTTGAAATGGACAACAAAGGCAAGACATCCGGATCGCGCGTTCGCTTTTACAGGCCATCAGATGGCAGGATGTTCGTAATGCACGCGCCACATCCATCTGACGAATTGACAGCGGGGACCATTCGAAACATCGTTCGATTTCTGCAGGATGTCGGAGGTAGTCATGAGTAACGTTTTGGCATACAAGGGTTATTTCGCCCCAGTCGAGTTCAATGCCGAACAGCATGTGCTAACAGGTATGGTCACCGGCATTAGGGACGCAATCGTATTTGAAGGCTCCACGGCTGAAGAAGTGGAGCAATGCTTCCACGACGCCGTCGACGATTACCTTGAGTTTTGCGCCGAAAAGGGCAAGGAACCCGAGCGGGCTTTTAAAGGCTCGTTCAACGTAAGAACGGGCTCCGAGCTCCACAAGCAAGCGGCGCTGGCAGCGGCAAAGAAAGGTAAGTCACTCAATCAGTTTGTGACTGAAGCAATCGCTGCGGCGTTGTAGCGTTTACGCAAACGTCAAAAGCACCACAAAGGGGACAGGCCCCTTTGTGGTGCTTTTGACGTTTGCCCAGATAAAACCTGCCAAATAAACCTGTACCTTTTTGGTAGGTTTGCCTGAGGAGGCCGGGATGGATAAAACCGAGTTGCGGCGGACGGTGATTGCCCGACGCAATGCTCTTGATTTGGATGTTCGAGCGGCGAAGTCTGCTGTTGTATGCGCGCGGCTTGTTGAGCTGATGGATCGCTTGGGTGCCGCGGCACCGCACACCGTTGCCGTCTATGCCGCGATGGGTTCCGAGGTCGACCCAGCCGCGTTTGCCGCTGCGGCCGCCAAACGCGACTGGCGCGTGGCCTATCCGTGCATGTTCTCGGCAAGCGACCCCGCCGCACGCGGCCAACGCATGTGCATGCGGGCAGTTGCTGCCGGCGACGCGGACGCGGCCCCGTTTATCGGCCACCCTACGCGGGCCTTCGCGGCCACGGACATCGACAGCGACCGCTTCCCCATCGTGCCTGCCGAAGCACTCGACATGATTGTTGTGCCGCTCGTGGCCTTCGATCAAACCGGCGCGCGCCTGGGCTACGGCGGCGGCTGCTACGACCGCTACCTGCCCATACTCTCGCCCGCATGCCAAATCATCGGCATCGCCTTTGACGAGCAGCGTGTCGACCACGTTCCCACCGACGCCCACGACCTGCCGCTACCCCATATCATCAGCGCCTAACCGCCGGCGCACCTCCCAACAGGCCTAGTGCTCCTCGCCGGCGCGAGCCAGGTCGTAGGGCGTGGTCTGGTAGACGTAGTAGTTGAGCCAGTTGGTGTAGAGCAGCTGAGCCTGGCTGCGCCAGACGTTGCGCGGCTCGGCGGTGGGGTCGTCGTTCGGGAAGTAATGCGCCGGCACCTGGGGGTTGAGACCGCGCTTCACGTCGCGCTCGTACTCCAGGCGCAACGTGTCGGTATCGTACTCGGGGTGGCCAAAGACAAAGAAGCGGCGGCTGTCGGTCGACTTGACAATATACAGGCCCACCTCGTCGGACACGGCCACGACCTCAAGCTGCGGCTCGGCCTCCACGTCCTCGCGGCGCACATCGGTGTTGCGCGAATGCACGGCATAGAAACGGTCGTCAAAGCCGCGGACCAGCGGGCTTTGCGGCTTCACCAGATAATGCTCGAACACGCCGCTCGCCTTTGCCGGCAGATCGTACTTCTGGATACCGTAATGATGGTACAGACCGGCCTGCGCGCCCCAACAAATGTGCAGCGTAGAGTGCACGTGCGTGGTGGACCAATCCATGATCTGGCAGAGCTCGGGCCAGTAGTCGACCTCCTCGAACGGCATCTGCTCCACGGGCGCGCCCGTGATAATCAGGCCGTCGTAGTGGATGTCGCGGATGTCGTCGAACGTGCGGTAGAACGTCTCCAGGTGGCCGGCGCTCACGTGCGTGGCCTCGTGCGTTTTGGTGCGCAGCAGGTCCACCTCCACCTGCAGCGGCGTGTTGGAGAGCTTGCGCATGATCTGCGTCTCGGTGGCGATCTTGGTGGGCATGAGGTTGAGGATGAGCACGCGCAGCGGACGGATGTCCTGGTGCAGCGCGCGGTACTCGGTCATGACAAAGATGTTCTCGCTCTCGAGCTGCGCGGCGGCAGGGAGGGCGTCGGGGATGCGAATGGGCATGGATGCTCCTTACGAGTCAGTTGCAGCTATGGTACAACGACCGGCCCCATCCGCGCGAGCACATCGCCCAGCGATGCCGTCAGCGGCCCAAATCACTCCAAAAGTAGAGATTACGGCATGTCCCAAAATCTGTGGCGCTTTAGCCTAGCAAAGTGGCAACAGGACGCTACAATGGTTCGACGCGAAAAACTCGGCCGAAAGGATACATATATGTACCAGACGCGTAAGATCGGGGTGGTCGGCCAGGGCCACGTAGGAGCACATGTCGCCAACAGCCTGCTCATGCAGGGCATTGCCGATGAGCTGTACCTATGCGATATCAACGAGGCCAAGGTGACGTCCGAGGTCCAGGACCTGCGCGACTCCCTTTCGTTTGTCCCGTACAACACCAAGATCGTCAACTGCTACGACCACTACGAGGAGCTGGCCTGCTGCGACGTCATCGTCAACGCCGCCGGCAAGGTCGCGCTGGCCGCCAGCAACCGCGACGGCGAGCTGTTCTTTACCACCGACGCCGCCCGCACCTTTGCCAAGCGCATCGTCGACGCCGGCTTTGACGGCATCTTCGTGAGCATCTCCAACCCCTGCGACGTCGTGTGCACCGAGCTGTGGCACCTGACCGGCTACGATCCCAAGAAGATCATCGGCTCGGGCTGCGGCCTGGACTCCGCCCGCCTGCGCACCGAGATCTCCAAGAAGGTCGGCGTGAGCCCCAAGTCCATCGACGCCTACATGATTGGCGAGCATGGCTTTAGCCAACTGGCCGCCTTTAAGGCCGCGACCATCGCCGGCAAGAGCCTCAACGAGCTTCAGGCCGAGAACCCCGACAAGTACGCCTTTGACCACATGGAGGTCGAGGAGCTCGCGCGCAAGGGCGGCTACGTAACCTACCAGGGCAAACAGTGCACCGAGTACGCCGTCGCCAACTCCGCCGCGCGCGTCTGCGCTGCCGTTCTGCACAACGAGCACGCCGTGCTTTCCGCCTCCACGCTCATGACCGGCCAGTATGGCGAGGAGGGCATCTTCACGTCCCTGCCGTGCGTGATCGGCGCCGAGGGCGTCGAGGAGGTCTACACGCTCGACCTTTCCGAGTACGAGCTCGAGGGCTTCCACAAGAGCTGCCAGCACATCCGCGACAACATCGCCCAGCTCGACTGGTGGGACACCGAGGCCTACGACGCAAAGTAGGCCGCTGGCTACCGCAACCTTGCGAATCTAAGCGCGATACTAAGCGGGCCGCGCCGGAAATCCCCGGCGCGGCCCACTTTTTTGACTCACGCAGCGCCCTTGCGAATCGAAGGTGAATGGTTTTCCCGTTACTTAGTACTGCTCGATGCCCATGTAGCGACGAATCTCGGGGCTGTGGTCGAACACCTTACCGCGGGCTGCGCGCAGCTCGCAGCTCATCGCGTAGAAGAAGATTGGCTCCAGGTACGAACGCACGCTGGCAGGCACGTCGCCCACGCCGTACTCGAGTGCGTCGAGCACCATGACCGTATCGGTGTGCGTGTTGAGGAACGCCAGCGCGCGCTCCTCCATGGGGCGGCACTCGCCCGATCCGAGCTGCACAAAGTAGAACACGCCGGGCTCGGTGGCTTCGAACGGGCCGTGGAAGTACTCGCCGGAGTGGATGTAGCAGCAGTGCTGCCACTGCATCTCCATGAGCGAGCAGATGGCCATGGCGTAGGTCTGGCTAAAGTTGGGGCCGGATCCCAGGATGTAGAAGAACTCGTGCTGCTGGCAGAGCTCGGCAAAGCGATCGCCCAGCTCGGCGTTGACCTTCTCGCGGGCGGCGGGCAGCAGCGCGTCCATCTGCTTAAGGCCGGCATACATGTCGGCGAGCGCCTCGTAGCCCTCCTGCTGGTCGAGCAGCTCGGCAGCCATTAGCACGCCAATGCCCTGCGGGACCTCGGCCTGCGACTCGCCCTTGCCCCACGGATAGACCCAGGTGGTCCACTTGCCGTTGTCGATCTTGGAGCCCGCGTAGTCGGTCATAGTCACGACCTCGGCGCCGGCGGCGAGCGCCATCTCGCAGGCATCGACAACCTCCTGCGTATTGCCGCTGTGGCTGCAGGCGACGACGAGCGACTTCGGCCCCAGGCTCTTGGGCGCCATCAGGCAAAACTCCCGTGCCGTGTAGACCGTCGAGGCAAACGTGGTGGCCTCGCGCTTGAGCAGCTCGTTAGCCGGCATCAGGTCGATCATCGAACCGCCGCAGGCGATCCAAAAGACGTTCTCGATCTTACCCTTGCGCTCGATAATTTCCTGAATCAGATCGTGTGCGTTCACGGTGACGCTCCTCCTTGTGTGGCGGCTTTGAGCGACGGCAGCTCGTACCTGCGGTCGTTCTATGTTGTCCTATTTATAACACGTGTAATAACGCCCGTGAAGTCATCCCGGCAAATTTGTTCTATGTTGTTCTATCTGTGGACGTTAGATGTCGAACACGTAGCGCGAGCCCACGATCTTTTGACGACCGAGCAGTAGAGGGCGTCCGCCGGCGTCGGTAAAGTAGGCCTCCATATAGAAGAGCGGCTCGCCGACCGGCACCTCCAGCAGCGGGGCCGCATGGGCATCCGCCAGCGCAATCTCCACGGTGCAGGGGTCGGACTTGAGCGGCGCGCGACCCGAATGCTCGGCAACGAGCGAGAAGATCGAGTTGTCGGCGAGGTCCTTATCGGCAAGCGTCTGCAGGTAGGGATGGTCGGCGAGCACAAAGGCGTTGTTCTCGAGCATGACGGGCACGCCGTCTGCCGTGCACACGCGCTCGACCACAATGAGCTCGCAGCCGGGTTCCACGCCAAAAAACGCCGCGTCCTCGTGCGTCGCCGCAACCACCGTGCGCGACACCAAGCGCGCTCCGGCCACCATGTCGTTGGCGGCGCAACCCTCGGAAAAGCTCTGGACGTCGCCTTTCTGGACAATCTTGCGCTTGAGCTTGGGGGCGCACACGAAGGTGCCCCTCCCCTGCTGGCGGTTGAGGTACCCCGCGCGCGACAGCTCCTCGATGGCGCGGCGCACGGTAATGCGCCCCACGCCGTAGGACTTCGCGAGCTCTATCTCGGAAGGAATGCGCGAGCCGGGCGCGTACACGCCGCGTGCGATCTCGCCCTTCAGGTCGTCCATGACCTGCTGGTACAGCGGCACGGCGGACACGTCAGTGCGGTCAGTTTTATCGTCGAAAGCCATCGTTACGCTCCATCCCGTGCATGCTCGGACTCAAACTCTTCAATCGCCGCCATAAACTGCTCGCCAAAGGCGTCGGCCTTTTTCTCGCCAATGCCGTTGACCTGGACAAGCTCGTCGCGCGTCTGCGGGCGTAGACGGCACAGACCGCGCAGGGCCTTGTCGGAAAAGACCATGTACGGCGCCATCTCCAGCTCGGTCGAGATCTCCTTGCGCAGGGCGCGTAGGCGCTCGAACAGCTCGGCATCGTCGCCCACGCGCGGGCGCTGATCCAGCTCGGCCTCCTCGCGCAGCAGATCCACCGCACGGCGGGCGCGGGCCGAGGCCTTGCGCTTGGACGCGCGACGCTTAACGGTAAAGGCGAACGCCTCATCCTCGACCTCGACGGCACGCGGGCCCAGCCCAACGACCGGGTACTGCCCCTGCGAGGTTGCCAAATAACCGCGGCCGCACAGCTGACCGATGATGTCCTTGATGCGCCCGACCGATTCGCTCGACAGCTCACCGTAGCCGCGGTCCTCGTCCAGATGCATCTGGCGAATGCGCTCGGTATTGCCGCCGTGGAGCACGTCGGCGATCAGCGACTTGCCAAAGCGCATGGGTCGCGTGGCCACATAGCGCACGGCAGCACGGGCCATATCGGTGACGTCCTCGACCTCGAACTGCGTGAGGCAATTGCTGCAGTTGCCGCAGCCCTCGGCGTCGTCCGTGGCGGTGGCGCCCGCACCAGCCGCAGCAGCATGCTCGGCCGCGGCCTCGTCGCCAAAGTAGCGCAGCATATATTCGCGCAGGCAGCCGGTGGTATTGCAGTAGCCCTCCATCTGGCTGAGCAGACGATATCGATTTTGGAGCGCCCACGCGCGTTGCTCGTCGTCGAGCGCCTCGTCGGCCGCATCGCCGCGGTCGATTAAAAAGCGGCGCATGCGAAAATCGTTGCCGTTCCACAGTAAGTGGCAGCTGGCCGGATCGCCATCGCGGCCGGCGCGGCCCGCCTCCTGGTAGTAGGCCTCGATGCTCTCGGGCACATTGTTGTGGATCACGTAGCGCACGTTGGGCTTGTCGATGCCCATGCCAAAGGCGTTGGTGGCAACCATCACCTGAAGATCGTCGTCAATAAAGGCACGCTGGCTTTGGCGGCGGGCGTCATTGCCCATGCCGGCATGGTAGCGGCCAACGCGAATGCCGCTGGGGCCCAGCGCCTCGGCAAGCTCGCCTGCCAGCGCATCGACCGTCTTGCGGGTCGAGCAATACACGATGCCGCTCTCGCCCGAATGCGCAATCACATAGTCGCGCACCCACGCTGCCTTGGCCTTGTCGCCCATCTCCTCGCAGCCAAAGTAGAGGTTCTTGCGATCGAAGCCCGTCACCACCGTCGCGGGATTTTGCAGGCCGAGCATCTGCTGAATGTCCGCGCGCACACGCTCAGTCGCCGTAGCGGTAAAGGCCGCCACGATGGGGCGCTGCGGCAGGGAATCGATGAACTCACGAATCTGCAGGTAGGCGGGACGGAAATCCTGGCCCCATTGGCTCACGCAGTGGGCCTCGTCAATGGCCACGAGCGGCACGCCAATGCCGCCGTCCGCCGCGGCCTCCTGCGCAAAGGCCAAAAAGCGTGGCTCGAGCAAGCGCTCGGGCGCCACGTACATAAGCTGGTAGCGGCCCTCGCGCGCCCGCTTGAGCACGGTGTTTTGCTGGGCCGGAGTAAGGCTGGAGTTGAGATAACTGGGGCGCGCACCCGCCGCGAGCAGCGCGCGGGTCTGGTCCTCCATAAGCGACAGCAACGGACTCACCACAAAGGTGATGCCGGGCAGCATGAGCGCGGGCACCTGGTAGCAAATGGACTTGCCGGCGCCCGTGGGCATAACACCCAGCGCGTCGCGACCGGCAAGGATCGCATCGACCATGCGGTCCTGTCCCGGGCGAAACGAGGTGTAGCCAAAATAGGCGCCGAGCGTGTCGAGCGCCATCTGCTGCATGCTATCGGTCATGGTTTCCTAACGTCCAAGTCATCTGCCGCCGATTATACGCCGCCACGCGGACCGGTGCCGCACGGCTGCCGGCCACGCTCATTCTGCGGGTAGTCATTGGGGACGTTCTTGAATGACTAGTCGTTTAAGAACGTCCCCAATGACTATCTTGATAAGCGCGGAAACATCGCCAGTTGAGCATAAGTCAGCGAAAACGCCCCCAAGCGAGCAAGGTGACGTGAAAGAGGAGGGAAGCGTACTTCGGTACGCGACCGACGATTGAACGTCAGATTGCCGCTTAGGGGCGTTTGCAGCGTCGACCGGTCCGCCGTTCGTTAGAACGGCGGAACCAAGGGCGCAGCGTCGGCCCGTTACGCGGTTTGGTAAAACCGCGTAACTTACATCACCATGACGTAGCGGCTGCCCACGTAGTACTGCTTACCCATCAGGACCGGCTCGCCATTGGGGCCGATAAAGCCGGCACGCAGATTGAGCAGTGGATCGTGCGGAGCAATGCCCAACTCGACCGCTTGCTCGGCGTTAGCGCGAACGGCCTCGACCGTACGGTAGCCAACCGAGACAATCGGCGTTCCGCCAACACGCTCGACCTCGGCAAAAATCGACTTGTCCTCAAGATCGGCCGTCAACAGCTCACGGTAAGCGTCAAACGGCACAAAGATGTTCTCCTCAAAGATGGGCTCACCGTCGGCTGTACGCACGCGCTTGATATGCAGCAGCAGCGCGTCCTTCTGCAGGCCAAAGAATTCCATCTCGTTTTGGCGCGCCGGCACAATCTGGCGATCGATCACATGCGCGCCCGCCTTCATGCCGTTATCGGCGCAAAGCTCGGTGAACGTCTGCAGCGTCGAGGCGTGGAACTGGCGGTTGATGTGCGGCGTGGAGACAAAGGTGCCGCGGCCCTGCTGCTTAACCAGATAGCCGTCGGAACACAGTTCCTCGACGGCACGGCGCACCGTAATACGGCTCACCTCGTACTGTTCGGCAAGCTCAAGCTCGGACGGAATGCGCTCCTTGGGTGCATAAACCCCTTTCTCGATTGCATCCTTGATCTCGTCATAAATCTGCTGGTAAAGCGGTGCATTTTTGGGTGCGGGCATATCTGATCACTCTTATCAAAATAGCGAAATAACTAATACGTATATAACGTCTTTTTATATGTTATCTCAGTTTGATAAAACGATACACCACATACAGCAAATCCTTACTTGCCGTCGTCCTGCTGCAGACTGTCCTGCTCGCTGAGGCGCGCCTGCCTGCTGGCCATGCGCGCGGGCTTGTCGGGATCGGGTACGGCCGTGGGCATGGGCTCGTCGACATGACCGCCCCACCAGCCGCCCACGAAGTTGAGCGTGTGGAACACATTGATCACGGCGCCGGGATCAATATCGCACACCAGTTTGATAATGTCTTGGCTCTCGTAGGTCGAGACAACGGTGTGCAGCAAGTACATCTTTTCACGGCTGTATCCGCCGACGACCTCGGCGCAGCTAATGCCGTGCTGAAAATGGTTTACGTAGGCAGTCATGACCTCGTCTGCCTTACGCGTCGTGATCTGCAGCGTCACGCGATCGTAGCGACGATAGAAACTGTCGATGGTCTTGGTCGAAATAAACTGGAACACGATGGAATATGCCGCCTTGTCCCAGCCAAACATAAAGCCAAAGATCGCCAGGATAAAGCAGTTGAAACCAAAAATGACGCCCCAGATGGTCTTGCCTGTGTGGTTGGAAACCCACAGCGCGATAAAGTCGGTGCCGCCGGTAGATGCGCCGGACTTAAGCGCGATGGCAGCGCCCAGACCCGAGACCACTCCGCCAAAAATGATGAGCATGATCTTGTCGCCCAAAAACGGGGCGAAATGAAAGATGTTGAGGAACAGCGACGAGAGCATGACCTGCATCATCGAGAAGATGACGAAGCGCTTGCTAATGCCGCTCCAGCACAGGAGCGCCACGGGGATGTTGAGCGCGAGCATGCCGAGCGAGATGTCGATGTGAACGCCGCCCAGCGAGGTAACACGATCGAGCAGGACCGCGACGCCGGTGAGGCCGCTCGGAAGCAGGTCGGCGGGTTGAATGAACGCCTGGATCAGGAATGTCTGGAGAACGGCGGAAATTGTGACCGCCACGGCGGTGATGGCGCGGCGGACGATGGTGAGGCGGCCGAGCACGAGCACGCGGTCCGCGAGCTGGTCGATGGCGTTCGCCACGTAGGCTCCCTTCGAAGGCAGATGTAGTTGTGGGGCATGTCGGCGATTGTAACATGGAGCGACAGAGGGCGCCTCAATTCACCCTCTCTCGACAACCAAAACGGGACCAGCAACTCCTACGACCAAAGGGCAAAAATCTAAGTGAGTAGACTTTTTGCGATCTGCCGAGCACACCCAAAAATAGCCACCTCTGCGACCTGCGGTTTTGCTAAGGCAGATACGCTTTGTGCTCGGCCTGCGCCAAAAAGTCTACTCACTTAGCCCGAATCGAAGCCAAACGGATCTAAATTGATGCCAAATTAAGCCAATCTGCAGCAAATGACGCGTGAACCAGTGCTTCTCGCGGTGGATTGACACTACAGAGCGGCCAAAATGTCGCTCAGGTTGTCGATGACGACGTCGGCGGCGGACTGGTCCAGGTTGACGCCCTCATGCGGACGCAGTGCCAGGACGCGGGCGCCGGAGCGCTTGCCGGCCTCGATACCCAAAGGCGAGTCCTCGATAACCAGGCACTCGGCGGGGTCAACTCCCAGCGCCTTCATGGCACGCAGGTAGATCTCGGGGTCGGGCTTAAACGCACTGCACTCGTGACCGCTGATGGTGTAGTCCAGCACGTCGGCGATACCGGCAATCTCAACCAGCTCGTCAATGAGCTCACGATAGGACGAGCTTGCGATGGCGCACTTCACGCCGCGCTCGTGCAGCTCGCGCATCACCGGCTCCGTCTGCTCGTTGAGCAGCTCGGCATACGGAACGGGGTGAACCGGGCTGTAGACCTGCTTGTACTCCACGCGCAGACGCTCGCGCAGCTCAATATCGTCGGGCACCAGCGACTTCCAAATGGCAGGCTCGTTAGACCCCGAAAGATCGGGGATCTCGTCAAAATGGAACCCCTTCTCTTCCATAAAGGCCACGCGGCGACGGTTGTAGAACCACTCGGTATCGACCAGCACGCCGTCCATATCAAACAGCACTGCCTTGATCATACGCATCTCCTCCCACCTGCCAAAAAGGGACAGGTTTATTTTGGTAGGTTTTATCTGGTGTTTTGCGACGCGACAGACACGCCCTCCCCAAAGCAAAAAAGGGGACGGGGCAAAACCCCATCCCCTCTCAATCAACCCGTAAGGTCTACTTACTTGTGATTAGTAGGAAAGCTTCCACATGTAGCGACGCATGGTCAGCGGGTGCTGACGGGCCTCGGCGATCTGGTTGCCGTACTCGCGCATAACGGCGAGGTGCAGCAGCGGGTTGAAGTAGGTGACGACGCTTGCCGGCACGGCGTCGGCCAGACCGTAGTCCTTGGAGTCGATCAGAGCGACCTTGGCGCCCATGCGCTTAAGGAAGGTGAGGGCGCGAGCGTCCATCGGACGGGTGGCACCGTCGGACATGAAGAAGACGTAGGGCTTACCCTCGGTGGAAACCTCGAACGGGCCGTGGAAGTACTCGCCGGTGTTGTAGGCGGCGGCATCGATCCACTGCATCTCGGTGAACAGGAAGGCGGCGTGAGAATAAGCCATCTTCTCGGAGGCACCAGAGGCCATGAAGTAGATCATCTTGTCGTCCTTGAAGTCCTGGGCGAACTGCTTGGCGAGGCCCTTGGCGGACTGAGCGGCGTTCTCGCAGAGCTCGAAGACGTTGGTGAGGCCGGTGATCATGTCCTCGTAGTGGTCATAGCCCTCGGTCTGCTGAAGGATCTCGAGAGCAAGAGCGATGGCGTAGCCAGGCTTCTCGCACTTGGCAGCGTAGTTGGCATGGAAGCCGTGAACGATGACGTGGTCGGCGTCGACGGTCAGAGCGGAGCCGGCCTTGTTGGTGAGGGAGACGACCGGGCAGTTGTGCTTCTTGGCGGTCTTGTTGGCCTCGACGGTCTCGGGCGTGGAGCCACCGAGGGAGCAGGTGATCACGAAGGTGTGCTCGTTGACCCAGGAAGGCGTGTCGTAGTTGAACTCGTTAGCGGTGAAAATCTGAACGTTCAGCTTGTCCGTGTTGTTGGCCAGGAAGTACTTGGCAGGGTAAAGGTCGGACATGGAAGCACCGCAGCCGACGAAGGCGACGCTGTGGATCTCGTGGTTGGACAGGACGTCAGCGACGATCTGCTTAGGGAGGTTAAGGTCGATCTCGTACATCTGACACATTCCTTTCGATTTTTTGCGGCGCCACATTGCCGGGCGCTCGCAGGGTTACCGTGGTTTGGACCGAGTCGCCGGCCCGTTGAGGATGTGTCAAAGGAACTGTCCCTTTGACACATCTAGGGATGGAAGCCTGCCTGGGGTATGGGATGCCAGGCAGGCCCCCGGGGGAAAGCGGTTAGGCGCTTGGTCGCGACTAGGCCAGGATGCCGGCCGCGGAGAGGGCGATGCCGCCCACGATGGCGATCACGAGAAGCCAACCGGTGTTGACGTTCTTCTTGATGAGCCAGTACATAAGGCCAGTGAGGCCAAGGGAGATCATCTGGGGCATCATACCGTCCAGGATGTCCTGGATAACGACGGTGCCCTCAGCGAACTGCAGCGGGGTGGTGGCGCCGATCAGCGTAGCGATCATGCCGCCCACGGACATAAGACCTACGATGCCGCAGACATACATGAGCTTTTCCATGAGGTCGCCGCCCTGAAGCTTGCTCAGGTACTCGTGGCCGCCCTGATAGCCCATCTTGGCTGCGAACCAAGTGATCAGCACAGAGGGGACGATGGAGATGAGCATGGCCAGGATCGGGCCCATGATGGAGCCCTGCTGAGCCAGCTGAACGCCCAGGCCAAAGGCGATAACGCGGATGGTGCCCTGGAAGAGGGAGTCACCGATGCCGGAAAGCGGACCCATGAGGGAGGTCTTGACCGCGTTGATCGAATCGGGATCGAAGTTCTCGGGATCCTTGGCGTACTCCTCCTCCATGGAGGCGGCGAGACCTAGGACAAAAGCGCTCGTCTGCGGGGTGCAGTTGTAGAACGCCATGTGACGGTGGTAAGCCTCTTTCTTAGCAGCGAGCTGCTTGGGGTCGGACTCGTCCGGATAGAGGCGGTCGAGCGTAGGAACCATGCCGTAGAGGAAGCCCATGTTCATCTGACGCTCGTAGTTCCAAGAGGCCTGGATGGCCCAGGAGCGCCAGAAGAACTGGCTGACCTTCTTGTTCAGGGACACGTCCTTGGTTGCGGTTGCCATAGTGTGTTCCTCCTTAGTCTTCGTCGTCTTCGAGCGGATCGTAGTCGGAATCGACACCGGCGGTTGCATGGGAGCCATTGAACTTGAAGCCCATGAAGACGATAGCCAGGCACACACCGATCAGAGCGACCGCGATGACGGACAGGTTGAGGTAGGCGGCGAGCAGGAAACCGATGAACAGGAACGGAGTCATACCCTTCTTGATCATCATGGTGAGCAGCAGGGCCAAGCCGTAGGCGGTCATGATCTTGGTCGAAACGTTCAGACCAGTGGACAGCCACTCGGGAACCATGTTGACGATGGCCTGGACCAGGTCGGTACCGACAAAGACGGCCAGGAAGATCGGCAGGAAGTACATGACGGCGTACAGACCGGAGCCAGCGCAGATGTGCATACGGTAGGCGGTCTTGAACTTTCCGTTATCGATCGCGCTATCTGCCACATGGGTGAGGGCGGCGATGATGGAACGGAACACGATGCCGAGGAGCTGACCCAGGACGGCGACCGGGATGGCGATCGTCATGGCGGTCTCGGCGGAAGCATCGGTCAGGCACGCGAAGGCAGCGGCCACGATGCCGCCCAGGACCATATCGGGCGGAACGGCGGCACCGACCTGCACCAGGCCCATGGACACGAGTTCGACGGCGGCACCGACGGCAAGGCCGGTGGGCACATCGCCCAGCAGCAGACCGACGAGCGTAGCGCCAACGAGGGGCTGCTCGAAGTTAAGACGACCGAGCAGGCGGGAGTCCCACATGCAGAACACGCCGACGAGGCCGACGAGCACCGCACTGATGAACGTATTCATACCCTTCTCCTTTCAGTCAGGCAAATGCCTGGTTGATTACAGCTTGGCGTCGATGTCGACGCTCTGATACGTGGGGGTCTGCTGGACGTAGAGCTTGATGCCCATGTCGAGCAGCTGGTTGACGTCGGCCTTCTGGGTGGCGTCGAAGAAGACGGAGCTGTCCTTGCCGCCGACCTGATCGGCACCGTCGTGGTTGGCGGTGGCGCCCAGGTTGATGGCGTCGAGCTTGTAGCCCTGACAGAACTGCAGCATCTCGGCCGTGTTGCCAAAGACGAACATGACGCGCTCACCGAGGGTGTTAAGCTTGTCCATCTTGGCGAGGGCACGCTCGACGGTGAAGACGTTCAGGCGCACGCCCTGGGGCTTGGCCAGCTTAAGAGCGCCCTTCTTGATGTCATCGTTGGCGGCAGCGTTGTCGACGACGATGATGCGCTCGGCCTGAACCTTGGTGGTCCAGGTAAAGACGACCTGACCGTGCAGCAGACGGTAGTCAAGACGTGCGAGGACGATCTTGGCGGGACCGGAGCTGTGACGGGGCGCCTTAGCCTTCTTGGCGGGAGCCGCGGCAGCCTCGACCGGTGCGTTGGGGTTGGTCAGACCGGTGCGGGCCTCGTTGATGAGGGCCGCGAGCTCGGCACCCTTGACGGGGGCGGGGCTCATAGCGAGCGTCAGTGCCAGCGGAATGTTGAAACCGCTGATCACCGTGAATGCCGCACCGTTGCGGGAAAGCTCGACCATGCTGTTGTTGACCGAGCTGCCGAGCATATCGGTCAGCACATAGACGGTGTCGTCCGCGTTGAACGTGGCGATCATGGCGTCCACCTTGTTGGTGATGGGCTCCTTGTCGTCACGAGCAAGCGACACGACGTGGACGTTCGACACGTCGCCGAGAACCATCTCGAGCGTGTCTTTGGCGCCTGCGGCCAGGCCGCCATGAGATGCGAGAATGATCTGATTCATCTTGCCTCCTCCTTTTCGTTATGGTCATTATAACGTCTTATACGTTGCGGATATTGCTAATTAGTATAAAAACCGTTCGCGGGTGAAAATCGACCGTTGACGGGTTTAACGTACTTGAAACGTTGGGGCTGGGCAGGCCGGCACTGGCGGGATAACCCCAAGTCGGACCCTGTGCGCAATCCCCTATCGCACGAAGTACCAGGGGCTTTCCTGCACGGTGGGCTCCAGCGCGATGCCGGTGCGCTCGCGGAAGAGATCCATGTCCTGCGATTTCTCCGTCCACCACGCGTTGGGCTTAAAGGTCATGCTCTCAACGACATGACCGACAAACACACTGTTGCGCAGCTTGGAAAAGTCGGTGTTCATAATCACGATGGACGCGAGCACCAAAACGATGCCCAGAACTTTGATCGCGCCGGCGGGCTCGGCGTAGACACCAATGCCCAGCAGTACGGTGACGACTGTCTCGAATGACATTACGACGGGAACTTTCGACGTCTCGAGCCCCATGGACAGACCCTGCATATATAAGACATAGGCCACGGCTGTGGGGATGAGTCCAAAGCCAAGGAACAGCAGCAGCAGCTGTGGCGACATTGCCGCGGCGACATCTGGCCACGGAGCCGCGATAGCCGCCATAACCGCACCGCCAAAAACAAGGCCCCAAAACGTGACAGCCAGCGGGTGGACCGTCTTGGTTGCGATCCGGCTAAACACCGCGAGCGACGCGCCACAAAAGCCCGCAATCACGCCCGACGTGACGCCCCAAACCGAAAAATGAAAACCGGAAAGGTCGCCATCGGTCACTGCAAGTACACAGCCACCGATGTTAAAAGCGATGGCAACGAGCTTGTTGGGAGTCACATCCTCGCGATAAAGTACGCGGCCGAGCATGACGCCAAACACCGGCGAGGTGTAGAGCAGCACCGAGGCCGTGGACATGCCCACCTCGCCCATGCACTCGTAATAAAGCGTGTTAGCGGTGGCGAGGCCGATAATGCCAAGAAGCGCACAAGGAACAAGCTCTTTAGGACTTGCCTTGAACAGTGCCAGGGGACCCGATGCCTTTCCCTCACGAGCACCTCCCTGGCAACCCATGAATGCCAAGACCGGAGCCATTAAGACGGCACCCGACAACAGGCGAAAGGCCGCCATGCTCTGAGACGTAACGCCCATGGCCGAGATGCCGTTTACAAAGATTCCGATGCTGCCCCACATAAGCGCGGCGATCAGCACCAGCACATAGCCCAGATTGCTCCTCTTCAACGCAGCCTCCTCGGTATTGTTTCCAATATGTTTCATACTACGTTATAGTCGTTATATACATTTTTCAAGACACAAATCGGCGAACGGGAAATCTCTTGAAACAAGGAGTGTCGCAGGTGCCGGCAGAAAGGGAACGTCCCCAAGTGCCGCTCTAGCAGTTGCGGTGAAATAGTTCTCAAACAGAGGCTTCACGCTCCCAAACAGGAACTATTCCACCGCAACTCATGAGGGGTATTGGGCTGTTAGGCCGCTCTATCCCTTAGTAATCCAGCTTCCACATGTAACGGCGCGTCATGTAATCCTTGTGGGTGACGGCGGAGAGCGCACGCATGTAGACGTTGTTGAGGATCGGGGCAAAGATCAGGTGGTTGAAGTATTCGCTCACGCTGTCCTTGATGTCGTTGAGGCCAAGCTCCTTGGCGTCGAGCTGATAGACGCGATCGCCACCGTACTGGTTGACGAAACGGATGCCGCGCTCGTCGTTGCAGCGGCTGCGGCCGACGCTGATGAGCTGGAACAGCGAGGTGCGCTTGTCCAGGATCTCGAAGGGGCCGTGGAAGAAGTCGCAGGTGTTGATGGTGCAGGAGTCGATCTGCAGCATCTCCTGCACGTTGCAGATGCTAAAGACGTAGGCGGCACCAAAGAGCGGGCCCTGAGCCATAACGTTGATGCAGGGCTTGTCGGCGTTCTGCTCGGCCCACTTGGCTGCGAGCGGACGGGTGTACTCGACGGCCTTGCGATAGATGGGATCGACCAGGTCGAAGGCGGCCATAGCGGTCTCGTACTCGGCATAGCCCTCGATCTGCTGCGTGAGCTCCATGGCGATCATGGTCACGACGGCGGAGTTGGTGCGGCCCATGCAGGACTCGTCGATGGCAAGGCTGTCGTACTGGATCTTGTAGTCGCAGACTTCGGTGAGGCCAGACTCGTCAACATAGATGGCGATGGTGCTGGCGCCGTGGTCCTTGGCGACCTGGGCGGCGACGATGGTCTCCTTGGTGCCGCGCATGGACACGACGACGGCCAGGGTGTTCTCGTTGACGTAGGCCGGGGTGGCGTGCACGAACTCGTTGCTGGTGTAGCTGGAGCTCACGACCTGCGTGGCCTCGTGCTCCATAAAGTACTGGGCAGGATAGTTGCCGCCGTTGGATCCGCCGGCGCCAATCCACACGACGCGCTTGATGCCGCCCTTGTCTGCCTTGTCAGCCAAAACCTGAGAGACGACGTCCTTAACCTGTTCCTGAGTAGTCATCGTGCATCAGCCTTTCTTCTCGTTTGATGCTCTTGATGGCATACAAGTTACATACATGTTTTGGTTATGTCGACTAGTTGTATGCTATATTTGTCTTAGATATTTTGCTGGTAAAGTTTTCGGCAATCCATTATCAGCGGTTTTGTTGTCATGTTGGATACATGCTTGGTTCAGTAAGCATACAGGTTAGATACAGATTGTTCGCATGAGCACTTCGTCGAAAAAGAACTTGGCCCAATACGAGCGTCTGGCGGGTACGCTGCGTGACCGCATCGCCGCCGGCATCTACGCACGCGGAGACAAGCTGCCGTCCGAGATGGAACTCATGGACGAATCGGGGCTTTCGCGCAGCACCGTGCGCCACGCGCTTAAGGTGTTAGTTGACGAGGGCCTGATTCGTACCGAGCGCGGGCGCGGCGCCTTTGTGGCCGAAACGCCAGCGCTCCACGAGAACAACCTGGTGTTTTCGAGCTACACGGCACAGGTCCAGGGCCAGGGCATGAAGCCCACCACGCGCACGGTGGACTCGGGCTTTGCCAAGGCAACGGGCAACGTGGCCAAGTTCTTCGATGCCGCCGTGGGCAGCAAGCTCGTCAAACTTGTCCGCCTGCGTTATCTGGACGATGCGCCACTGTGCCTGGAAACCACCTATCTACCGCCGAGCTTTGAGGCACTCATCGATCGCGATATCAACGGTTCGCTCTACGCCACGCTGCGCCAAGAATTCCATCGCGCGCCGGCACAGGGACATAAGACCTTTGAGGTGTGCTATGCCTCACAAAACGAGGCGTTTTTGCTCAACGTTGAGCGTGGGCAGGCGTTGATCTTGATCACCGACTACGTCTACGACACCGACGGCCGCCCGCTCCATGTCTCCAAGCGTATCCAACGCACCGACCGCGCCAAATACACCGAGCCCATCGGCTAGCGCACCAAACGAGGCAAAATGTACCTAATAAACGTTTTACCTGCGGTTTTTATTAAATCTCAAGCCAGCATGGCGCAAGTGCCGGCATCGCCTGGCAATACGCGCCGTCCAAGCTCAACTGTTCCTGCTCAGAATATCCAGCACCGTAAACCTAAGTGAGTAGACTTTTCGCGACCTGCCGAGCACACCCAAAACAGCCGCCTCCGTGACCTGCGGTTTTACTAAAACAGATACGCTTTGTGCTCGCTTTGCGCCAAAAAGTCTACTCACTTAGCTCGCAAGGCGTCCCGAAGGGACGATTCAGGTCAAAATAGCGTACGAACGCTGCACTTCTTGCGGCGATTTGATACCGCAAGACAGCCAAAAACCTGTCCCTATATGGTAGGTTTGAAACCTTGGACGACAAGTGCGGGAAACCAGGTTGGTTTGGGTTGGTTGGGCGTGCGCTCGGCTAGGACCAGCTCCATCCAACACATGTCGTACCAGCGACCGAACTTTTGAGCGCAACGGTCGAAGGCACCCACCAGGCGATACCCCATATGGGCATGGAAATCCTGGCTGTTGTGCGTCAGGTACTCGTCGTCCTTATCGTGCGGCACGGCAATGAGCGCGCACATGTTGGTGATGCCCATCGCGACCAGGCATTGCTTGAGCGCATCGTGCAGCTTGCGGCCCAGCCCGCCGTGGCGCACGTCGCGCGCCAGGTAGATCGACGTCTCGACCGACCAGTCGTAGGCCTCGCGGCTGTTAAGCGGACTCACATAGGCATAGCCTACCGGACGCCCGTCCAGCTCCATCACCAGGTACGGATAGCGCTTGAGCGTGCGCTCGATGCGCCCGGCGAACTCCTCAACGCTCGGCACCTCGTATTCGCAGGTTATCGCCGTCTCGCGCACATACGGCTCGTAAATGGCAAGCAACGCCGGCGCATCATCGGGCGTCGCCAGGCGAATCGTCGGCTTGGACATCTCGGTCATACAACCCTTCTCCCTCAAAAACAAAGGCCGCCTTGCGCCAAACCCAGCGCAAGGCGGCCCCTCGTCATTACATCAGGCTACAGGACAGCCGCCAACGCGTCGATGTCCTCCTGCGTCGTGGCCCAGCTGGTGCAAAAGCGCACCACCGTGTGGGTCTCGTCGTACTTTTCCCAATACTCGATCGAGGCATGCTCGCGAATGCGGGCCATGTCCTCGTTGGGCAAAATCACAAACTGCTGGTTGGTGGGCGTCTCCAAGAAGAACTGGTAACCGCGCCCGTGCAACACACGACGCAGCGCCTGCGCGGTCTCGATCGCCTGGCGACCGATCTCAAAATACAGGCCGTCGGTAAAGAGCGCCTCAAACTGCACACCCGTCAGGCGGCCTTTGGCGAGCAGTGCGCCATGCTGCTTAATACGCGGAATGGGATGCGCCGGAGCGTGCATGCCGCAAAACACCACGGCCTCGCCGCACAGAGCGCCGCACTTGGTGCCACCGATGTAGAACACGTCGCACAGCTGCGCCAGCTCGGGCAGGGTAATGTCGCACCCATCGGCCGCCAGCGCATAGGCCAAGCGCGCACCATCCACAAACAGCGGAATCTGGCGCTTCTGGCACACCGCATGAATCGCCGCGAGCTCGGCCTTGGAGTACAGCGTGCCGTACTCGGTCGACATGCTCACATACACGGCGCCCGGAAACACCGTGTGTTCGTAGCTCTCGTTTTCGTAGAACACCTGGATATAGTTCTCGAGATCCTCGGCATGCATCTTGCCCTCGTAGCCGGGGATGGTGAGCACCTTGTGGCCGCCAAACTCGATGGCACCCGCCTCGTGGCAGGCGACATGGCCGGTCTCGGCGGCAACAACGCCCTCGTAGGGCGCAAGCAGCATGTCAATCACCGTCGCGTTGGCCTGTGTGCCGCCCACCAGGAAAAATACATCGGCATCAGGAGCCTGGCAGGCCTCACGGATAAGCTGCTTGGCACGCTCGGTGTGTGCATCGGTACCGTAGCCGGGCTGCGGCTCCATATTGGTGTCGACGAGCGCCTGCAGCACTGCCGGATGTGCGCCGTGGGAATAGTCATTGTTGAACGCGAGCATGATAATCCTCTCTAGCCGGGCACGAGCCCGATGATTCAGATGGGGCTATTGTACGCCGCCCGGATAGGCAATGCGCGCGGCAAGGCACTCAAGCGCCAGCACCAGGGCAAAGCCGCAGCTCACGTCACTCAAAAAGTGCGCGCCGATCACGATGCGACCAAAGGCGACGAGCGCCGCGACCACAGCCGCCGCCCAAAAGATCACGCGGCGACGCGAAGGTTTTTCCTTAAAGGCTGCCGCGGGAAGCCCGGCGAGCATAAGGCCGATCGCCGCATGCGCGGTGTGCCCGCTCGCGAACGACTTGAACCCGTCCTTGATCACGCCGGCGGCGATATAGGTCCACTTGTCGGGATTGCCGATTACCCACCACGGCTGAAAATTGAGCCCCGGCGTGACCTCGATCACGCGCATGCGCGGGCGCGACCACAGCGGCTTGACGATCACGTTGAGGATAATGGCCTGAGCGACCCACACGGCAAGTACCATCAACGCCCAGCGCGTGAGCTCGTCGGGCGCGGTGTCGCGCGTAAGGCGATAGGCAATAACGTTAACCGCAATGACCAGCACAAACGTCAGCACCAGCTGAAACGCGATGAGCTTGCCGCCGACGCGCAGCGATCCGATAATCTCGTAGCCGACCAGACCCACGTTGATCAAAACGCCCAGCGCAGCGAGCCATTTGCTCCCCCTGGAATCGGGGCGTGCCGAGCGCACGAGCATAACGCCTGCGATGCTCGCCGTCAGCTCGAACGGCAGCTCGCCGGCCGCCTCGACAAAGCGACCGTACATGCTGCCGATGTTGAACAGCGCGCTCGAAATCTGATAGTCGAAGAAACTGCCCACGCCCAGACAAAGACACAGGACAACCGCGATAATGGCGACGTCTTTCTTATAGATGTATCCGAACATGCTTTCCTTTCGATGGAACCAGAGTGCCCAAATGGGGCGTTTGCAGCGTCGACCCGTTAGTCGTCGTCGCTCGCACCCAACTGCTGCAACAGCATGAGTGCCGCGGCCACGGGGCCGGTACCGTCGTTGGCGTCGAGACCGCGACCCAGGCCGCTGCCCGCGCCGGCGCCCGCCTTGTAGGGCACCGACAGTTTGCGGCTCTTGGGGAAGCTCACCGCGCCATAGCGGGTCTTTAGCTCAAAGGCCACCTTCTTGGGCACGTCGACGCCCAAAAACGTGATGCGACCGCCGCTGAGCGTGACGCTCTCGAGCCCCAGGCGCTCGCCGCGAATGCGGATTCGTGCGCGATTGAACAGGTTGAGTCCTGCCAACGGCAGCTCGCCATGCGCGGCCTCGGTCTCTTCCTGCACCTCATCGATGCTCTCCAGGTCCTCGGCCGCTGCGAGCCTGCGGTACACGAGCACGCGCTGATCCACCGCCGGCAGGTACTCCTCGGACAAGAAGTAGTCGGCCGGCAGGTTAATGCCCACGCTTGCCGCCTCCACGCCGGCATCGTCATCGCCGCGCGCCTCGGCTACCGCCTGGCCCAGCATCTGCGTAAACAGGTCAAAGCCCACGCTCGACAGGTTGCCGTGCTGCTCGGCGCCCATAAGCGAGCCGGCACCACGGATCTCCAGGTCGCGCATGGCGATGCGCATGCCGCTGCCCAGGTCCTGGAACTCGGAAAGTGCGGTCAGGCGCGCTGTCGCCTCCTCGGTGAGTGGTAGCTCGCCCGGGAACATAAAGTACGCGTAGGCCTGCGTGGAAGAACGGCCCACACGGCCCTTGAGCTGGTAGAGCTGCGCCAGGCCCAGACGCTGCGAATCCTCGATGATCAGCGTGTTGGCGGTCGCGTTGTCGATGCCGCTCTCCACGATGGTCGTGGCGATGAGCACGTCGATCTTTTTGGTCGCAAACTCGATCATCACGTCCTCGACCTCGCGCGGGCTCATCTTGCCGTGCGCCACGCCCACGCGCGCCTCGGGCGCGGCCTCGTGCACGCGCGCCACGGCGTCGTCGATGGTCTTGACGCGGTTGGACACGTAATACACCTGACCGCCGCGGCCCACCTCCAGGCGAATCGCCGCGCTCACCACATCGGGGTCGTACTCCCCCACGTGCACGATCACGGGACGACGCCCAGTCGGCGGCGTCGTGATCAGGCTCATGTCGCGCACGCCGCTCGTGGCCATCTGCATGGTTCGCGGAATAGGCGTTGCCGAAAGCGTGAGCACGTCAATCTGCTCGCGCAGGTTCTTGAGCTGCTCCTTGTGCTGCACGCCAAAGCGCTGCTCCTCGTCGATGATCACCAGGCCCAGGTTCTTGGGGTTCACGTCGGCCGAAAGCAGACGATGCGTGCCGATGAGCACGTCGATCGTGCCCTCGGCAAACGCCTTGAGCGCGCGCTTTTGCTGCGCCGGGGTGCGGAAGCGGCTGAGCACTTCGACCTCGAGGCCAAACGGGGCAAAGCGCTCAAAGAACGTCTCGTAGTGCTGCTGGGCCAGAATGGTCGTGGGGCAGAGCACCATGACTTGGCGGCCGGAGTCCACGCACTTAAACGCCGCGCGCAGGGCGACCTCGGTCTTGCCGAAACCCACGTCGCCGCACAGCAGGCGGTCCATGGGCTTGGGTGCCTCCATGTCGGCCTTTATGTCGGCGATAGCCTCCAGCTGGTCGCGCGTCTCGTCGTAGGGGAAGCTCTCCTCCATCTCGATCTGTTCGGGCGTATCGGGCGGACAGGCGATACCGGTAATCGAAGAGCGGCGCGTATACAGGTCGACCAGGTCAAACGCCAGCTTTTTGGCATTCTTGCGCGCCTTGTTGGTGGCACGCGTCCAGTCGGCGGTGTTGAGCCTGGTCAGGCGCGGCTTGTCGCCGTCGGGGCCAACATAGCGTGTGATGCGGTCGACCTGCTCCAACGGCACGTAGAGCTTGTCGCCGTCGGCATATTCCAGCAAAAAGTAATCGCGCTCCTTGCCGCCCACTTCCTGGCGCGCGATCTCGCTAAAGAGCGCGATGCCGTGGGTAGCGTGCACCACGTAGTCACCCGGCTTAAACGGGAAGGTGATCTGCGTAATGTCCACCTTGCGGCGGCTGCGCGCGCGGTTGGCGTCCATGCGGGCGTTGAGGTCGGCGATTGAGAACACGGCCAGGTTGGCATCGGGCACCACCACACCCTGCGGCAGGGCGGCATCGACAAAGGTTACGCGTCCGTGCGAGATGGTGGGCACGGCGGCACCGGCGGCAGCCTGGGCGGCACCCGCCTCGAGTGAGCGAGCGTTGAGCGCGTCGGCCTTGCGCTCGCGAATTGCAGCATGGGCCTCCTGGCGGGCGGCGCGATCGGCAGAATCCGCCGTTGCCACGCGCACACGGTCGCCGATAGCGCCGGCGTTTTCGGGCGCCGCGGTCAGCGATTCCTCAAAGGTAATGCCCTCGTCGCCAAAGGTGAGCTCCATCGACTCGCGCGCACCGCGGTCGGGGATGGCAAACACGCAGGCATAGCGCTTGCCCACGACCTCCTGGATGCGCGTCATAAAACGGTTGTCCGAGCCTGCGATGGCCGGCTGCTCAATCTTGAGCTCGGCCGTCACCGCACCGCCGGCACGGATGAGGCTCACATAGTTCAGGCGCTGCTGGGAGCCAAAGTCGAGTTGCTGGGCACGCACGTACAGGCCGTCCAGACGGTCGACCCCCGCCTCGCCGGCACGTGCCTCGATATCCTCGTAGGCGCGCAGGCAATCGTCGAACAGCGAGCGCGGCTCGGACAGCACCACGAGCGCCTTGCCGCTCACATGCGACAGCGGGCTCACGGTCTGGCCGTACATCACCGGCAAAAAGCGGTCGAGCTCAGGCGTGACGATGCGCGCATCCACCATCTCGAGCAGCGCCGCCAGCTTGCTGTCGTCCTGGCTGGCGCGGTAGAGCGCCACATGCATGTTGTGGACGGCCTCGTCGGTAAGCGCGAGCTCGCGACAGGGGAAGATCTCGATGCTGTCTTCGTTGCCGATGGTCTGGCCCGTTGAACTCACCATGCGGCGGATGCGGTCGATCTCGTCGCCAAAGAACTCAATACGCACGGGCGCCTTTTCCTGCGCCGGAAACACCTCGACGGTGTCGCCGTGCACACGGAACAGGCCGGGCGCGTCGGCGGCGCCGGCATTGGTATAGCCCATGCCCACCAGTCGCTGCGGCACCTCGTCAAAGGGAATCTCCTCGCCCACCGCAAAAGTAGTGGACTCCCAGTAGCGGCTCTCGACCGGCGGCACGCAGCGCAGCAGTGCGCGGGCCGAGGCGACCATGATGCAGTTGTCCCCGCGCACGATACGCCCGAGCGCCTCGCAGCGCTGGGCCACCACGGCGTCGTCGGGCGCCTGCTCGCGCCAAGGATAGTCCTTGCGCTCGGGAAAGCGGCACACGTGCGCCAGGCCCACATAGGCGGCCAGACTACGTGCGGCTCGATCGGCCGCGTCCTCGCCACTTACGATGTAGACCGTGGGGCGCGGACGACGCGCAAACTGGGCGGCGGCCATAAGCGTTCGGCCCGACTGAGACACGGCCAGCGTCACGTCCTCGCCAGAATCGAGCCCGGCCTCGACGGTCTGCAGTGCCTCGGCAGTGTAGAGCTGCGCGGCTATACGGTGAATGAGCATGCTGTTCCTCCGGCATTGCAACGCCAAAAGCCCGCCGAGGCAAGCTCGGCGGGTCGTTCGTCAAATTCGTTGCCTGTCATGGTAACGCATGGAGAGAACTCCAGCCCAAGCGTACGCCCAGCCCCGCAAAAAACGCCAGACGAAGATGCGTTCCGCCCTACCCCGTCACACGCACGCTGGGGCACAAATCTGCCAGCGGACACTCGTCGCACTTGGGCTTACGGGCATCGCAAATCTCGCGACCAAAGGTGATCCATTGGTGGTTGACCGACTCCCAATACTCGTGTGGCAAAATCTTGAGCAGATCTTGCTCGGTCTTGAGCGGCTCCTTGGCATGCGTCTTGGGGCTCAGCATCAGGCGGTGCGCGATGCGGTTGACGTGCGTATCCACCGCGATGCCTTCCACGATGCCAAACCCAACGTTGAGTACGATGTTCGCCGTCTTGCGCCCCACGCCCGGCAGCTTTACAAGCTCCTTCATGTCGGCCGGCACCTCGCCGCCGTAGTCGGCAACAATCATCTGCGCAGCCTCCACAGCATGCTTGGCCTTACTCTTATAAAAGCCGAGTGACTTAATGGTGTCCGCCACGTCGGTCACACTTGCCCCCGCCATGGCCTCGGGCGTGGGCCACTGGGCAAACAGTTGGGGCGTCACCTTGTTGACCTGCGCGTCGGTCGTCTGAGCCGAGAGCAGTACCGCAATGAGCAGCCTAAAGGGATTCTCGTGGTCCAAAAAGCACTCGACCGGTCCATAGCGGCGGTTGAGGCGCTCGCACACCTCAACGGCGCGTTCGCGTTTGGCGGCATTGGTCTCGCGTGGCATAACGACTCCTCGGCTCAGCGGCACAACAAAACTACGGGCACGATTGTCCCACGTATGGGGTCGTTACGCCTCCAAAAATGCGCCGGTCTGACGGCTCCACAGGCTTGCGTATTCGCCGCCCGCCTCGACGAGCTGCGCATGCGTGCCATCCTCGACGATCTCGCCATCCGCCAGCACCACGATGCGGTCGAGCGAGGCCACGGTGGACAGGCGATGCGCCACCACAATGGAGGTGCGGCCGCGCATCAGGTTCTCGAGCGCCTCCTGCACCAGCGCCTCAGACTCGCTATCGAGGGCAGACGTCGCCTCGTCGAGCACCAGAATCGGTGCGTCGGTGAGGATGGCACGGGCGATGGCCACACGCTGGCGCTGGCCGCCCGAAAGCTTGACGCCGCGCTCGCCCACCATGGTGTCGAAGCCACGGGGCAGGCGGTCAATGAACTCCAGGGCATTGGCCAGGCGTGCGGCCTCGCGGATCTGCTCGTCGGTGGCATCGGGGCGGCCGTAGGCGATATTCTCGCGAATGGAGCGGTGGAACAGCAGCGCCTCCTGCGGCACGTAGGCAACCTGGCGGCGCAGGCTCTGCTGCGTGCAGCGCGAGACGTCCTGACCGTCCACGAGCACGCGGCCGCCCTGCACGTCGTCCAGGCGCAGCAACAGCTTGGTGAGCGTCGTCTTGCCCGAGCCCGATTTGCCCACCAGGCCCACGCGCTGGCCCGCCGCCACATGGAGCGTCAGGTCGTCGAACACGCTCTCGCCCGCCGCGGCATCACGGTATGCAAAGCTCAGGTGCTCAAAATCAATCGCGCCCTCGCGCACCTTGAGCTCGGGGGCGTTCTCGTCGTCTGCCACCAGACGCGGCTCGTCCAACACGCGCGTCATCTCGGCCGCATCACCGAGCGCGCGGTTGATGCGCTGCATCATGGAGCTCACGTAGTTCAGACGCATGGTGAGGTTATACGTGTAGGTAAAGATCATGACGAGCGAGCCGGCCGAGATGCCAAACCACGCGTTGCCGCCCGCCACGAACACACTCACCACGGCCATGGTGATGACGATAAGGCCCGAGGTCGTAAAGTTGCGCTGCATCATGGCGTGCATCGAGACCGTCTCAGCGTCGCGCGCGGCACGATCGGCGGTGTCGAACAGATCGCGTTCAAAGTCCTCTCGCCCGCAGGTCTTGACGGCCAAGATGTTCGTGACCGCGTCGGACAGCACACCCGAGAGCTTATTCTGCGCGGCGGACGTCGCGGCCGAAAGTGGCATGATGCGCTTGTACATAAGCCAGACAAACGCAATGTAGACGACCATGATGCCCACCAGGATCACGGTAAATGTGGGCACCACCGGAGCGAGTGCGGCCACGGTGCAGATGACCGAGGTGATGGTGGGGATGAGCGAATACACCGTCACGTCGACCAAGCCCGTATAGCCGCTCATAAAACGGCTCGTCTGGCTGACGAGCGACCCGCCAAAGCGGCTGGTGTGAAATGTCATGGATTGATTGGAAAGCGTGTCAAAGCACAGGCGCGCCAGGTGGTAGTTGCCCGCAATCTCGAGCTTGTAGACGGTGTAGTCCTGCAGCTTGGAGAGGATTTGACCCACCAGGTTAACGAGCACGAGCGCCAGAATGTAAGGGCCAAAGACCTCGAATACTTGATCGCCTGCCACGGGGCCGGCCTGAACGCGGTCGACGATGAGGGCCATCACGTAGGTGTTGGCAAACGTGAGCAAAAAGATGTAGCCCGCCGACGAGAACACCGAGAGAAAGACGATCAGCGGCTGCGTGCGCGTGACATCCCAAAAACGCTGCAGCGTGCGGCGCACGGTTGAGCGTTTGAGCGGGCTGGTGCTTCTCTGAGACATGGGCTTCCTTTCGCGTCTGATAGGGCGAAAGGCCATTGTTGCACATTAAAGTGCGCTTTAGGCAAGTGCAATGCGAAAAGCGCCCGCGCCCCGCGTTTACGCCGGCGCGCCGCCGTCCGTTGCGGCTAGTCCTCGTCTTCCTGGCCCGCAAGTAACCCTGCGGACTCCAAGCCCAAAATCTCGTCGGCCTCCCGCACGTCTTCCAGCGCGTCGATATCCTTAAGCTTGCGCTCCATAACATTGGTGCGCGTGGTGATGATGCCCTCGACCGTTTTGCCCGCGGTCTCGATCTGCTGTTGGGCGCGACGCAGTGCTGCCTGGTAACGTGGCAGCTCGGCCTTGACGGCGGAAAGTACGCGCAGCACGTCATCGGTGCGTTTTTGCAACTTAAACGTCTGGTAGCTCATCTGCAGGCTGTTGAGGATGGCGGCCATGGTGCTGGGGCCGGCAACGTTGACGTGATAGTCGCGGCCCAGGGTCTCGATAAGCCCGGGACGGCTGACGACCTCGGCATACAGGCCCTCAAACGGCACGAACAGAATGCCAAAGTTGGTCGTCGCGGGCACGCTCAGGTACTTTTCGCAGATGTCCTTGGCCTCGCGTTTGACCATCGCATCGAGCGTCTTGCGCGCAGCGGCGACGGCCTCCGCGTCGCCCGACTCCTGGGCGTCGAGCAGATGCTCGTACGCGTCGCCCGGGAATTTGGAGTCGATCGGCAGCAGCACGGGATCGCCCTCGTCTACCGGCAGCTTGACGGCAAACTCAACACGCTCTGAGGCGCCAGGCTTGGTGGCCACGTTTTCCAGATACTGGTCGGGCGTAAGGATGTCCGCCAAGATCGCGCCCAGCTGCACCTCGCCCAAAATGCCACGCGCCTTCACATTGCCCAGCACGCGCTTAAGGTCGCCCACGCCGGTGGCGATAGATTGCATATCGCCCAGACCCTTGTACACGGCCTCGAGCTGGTCGCTCACCTGCTTAAACGATGCCGACAGTCGGTCGTTGAGCGTGCGAGAGAGCTTCTCGTCCACCGTCGCACGCATCTGATCGAGCTGCACGTTGTTGTCTTTGCGGATGGCGCCCAGCTGGGCATCGACCGTCTCGCGCACCTTGTCCAGGCGATGCTCGATGCCCTCGCGGTTGGCGCCGAGCTGTTGGGCCGTCTCGCGGCGCAGGTCATCCATACGGTCGCCGGCCTGCGAGAACTCTCGCGCGATGGTCAGGTAGCGTTGCTGCTCCACGGCCGCATCGGTCGTCTGCTGCTGCGCGATGGCGTTTGCCGTGCGGCGGGTTTCTGTCAGCGCGACGTTGAGGGCATCGAGCGCGCTGTTGGCCTGCTCGAGTGCCGCGAGCGTTTCCGCTTCGTTGCCGCCACGCTCTCGCAACTCGGCACGAAGGCCCTTAAGCTGCAGGGCGCAGACCGCAGCAACTCCCACCGCCACCAAGGCAATCACAACAAGCGCAATATCAATAGCAGACATAGACTCCGCCCAACAAACCCAATCGATTATCAATCAAAACCGCGATCAATCTTACCCCGCCACACGCACCGGGCGCCCGGCCCCTTCTTGGGTGCTTCTCTCCTCCGCATATTCCATAATGCGACGCGCTGTCTTCCTGCTCACCTTCGAGTCATCACCGGCTAAGTATGCGTACACGTTTCCCTTATTCAGATTCAAATCGCGGCAGAGACCGTAGCGCGTTACACCCGATTCCTCCAATGCTTTAAGTGTTCTCTTTCTCATCAGGGCGTTCACCCTTCTGTCGGCCGCTGGCTTTTCTTTCACCCCTCTATACGCACGCCAAACGTTGGCGTAACGATTGGGGAGCTTATCCTCGGAGCATAGAGATGCCAGGCTACTCGCTTGGCCATACAGAGACAAAACACCTCGATAGCCCTCTTCCATCCACGAGCCCTCGGATAAACCCAGAACGTATTCGGCCTTACCCTGCGCCAAAGCGAGCAAAAACAGAGGCTCCGCCACACGCGGCTCAACCGTTGTTGCCTGCTTTACAAGCTTCCTAAAACTCAGCGACTGCTGTCCGGACAGCTCTCGGCAATAGCCTTTCAAAAATCCCTCAAAAGTCAGATTCAACCGAGCACCTCCTTTTTGTATTGCCTGTATGCACAGACCATCTCTTGATAACTCCGCTCTGAAGGCGACGAGGCCAACGCCTCTCCTTCATCGAATATAAGCCGCTCGAGCAGATCCCAATCAAGTCGGTCGATAAATGTTCGACTATGGAGGTCGACGATGTCGTTCGGACGATAGGCATAAAGCTTCATCACCGCCAGATCCTCCAAAGATGGCGTAAAGTACCTGATAAAATGCGCCCCGATCTCCAATGGGATCAGTCGATCTTCGTAATTGAATGGCATCTGGTTGCAATATGCCACTACCATGCCATTCACCTCGGGGTATCGAGCTATGATCTCGCGGAGGCACCTGTCTGCCTCAAACACATCAATGTCATGTGTAACCGACCGATTCGTCACATCGTTTAGCATGAAGGCGCTTCCTCCCACCAATACAACGCTCGGCCTATCGTCTCTTGGACCTATTTCCAGCTCCGCCTCTTCGTCAATATCCAAAAGAGTCTGCTCTAAATCCTGCTTATACATAGCAAATCCTATTATTATTCATCTTCAATAATACTATTCAGTCGCACGACAGGACCCACAGGATGCAAGAATCCTACTCGTGGCGAGAATCCCTACACCCTAGAAGTCCTAATGTGACAAACGCTAACTCTCCCAGCCGGCGCGGATGGTTGTTATGACGTCACCTAAGCGCTGGCCTAGGGCCGCTAGATGCTGGAGCACCTCGTTGGGCGATGCGCCGTTGAGGATGCACGTGAGGGCATACGACGCCAGAAAGATGGCCGCAAGCCCCAGCGGGATGAGCACGATCATCGCCAAGGTGCGCAGGCGCTGGCCCACGCGGCGACGACGCGCACGACGCTTGTCGAACGCGAGCTCCTGCGCATATGAATCTTGCTGTACGGAATAGGCCTCTGGTGCCGATTCACACCCGGGCACAGCTGCAGGTACAGCAGCGGGCACGACATTTTGCGCAAAGGGCTGGACTGCCGCCCCTTGCATTTGCATCTCCATGAGTCGTTGCTGCTGACGCAGCATGCGCTCAGCTTGTTGCTGCGGAGTCTCAAGAAACAAATCCATGCTGGCCTCCAAAATCGGAGCATTCGACGCTTACGCCCAGCATCCCGCACCGCCATGACCGCGACAACGCAATCCGTAGCAATAGCCGCAAAGTTTCTTGTTGACAAAAGCTGTCGAAAACCTCAACAACTCCCCTACCAGCACTTTCTCTGAGCTTTTTTATCGAATGGTCTTTTGCCCTTCCGCCAACCCGCCAACTAACCAAAATCTAACCAAAAGCTTGACGAAAATTGTGGAGACCGAGACCCCACACAAAACGTGCCGCCCCAAAAAGGGGCGGCACACAATCTTTAATATCAGCTTTTCAGTAACGAGCACGCGACGACCCGAAGCCGGAGCGCAGGGCGGGGGAAACACCTTTGCCTCGCGCGACCCTGCGGAGCCGTGAGCGAGAGGGAAAGGTGTTTCCCCCGCCCTGCGCTCCGCAACAGCCAGCGCCACGCGCTAGTAGTTCACCACCTGCTCCTCAAAGTACGCCTTCGGGTGGTTGCACACCGGGCACACCTCGGGCGCCTCGGCACCAACGTGCAGGTGCCCGCAGTTCAGGCACTTCCACACCTTTACGCCCTCACGCTCAAACACCTCGCCCGACTCGATGCGCTCGACGAGCTTGTTGTAGCGCTCCTCGTGGGCCTTCTCGACGGCGGCGACACCACGGAACTTTGCGGCAATCTCGGCAAAGCCCTCTTCCTCGGCGGTCTTGGCAAACTCGTCGTACATCGTGGTCCACTCGTAGTTCTCACCCGCGGCGGCATCGCGCAGATTGTCCAGGGTATCGGGGACGGCGCCATCGTGCAGATACTTAAACCACAGTTTGGCGTGCTCGGACTCGTTGCCAGCCGTCTCGGCAAAGATGTTCGAGATCTGAACGTAGCCGTCCTTCTTGGCCTTGGAGGCATAGTAGCGATACTTGGTGTGTGCCTGGGACTCACCGGCAAAAGCGGTCTCAAGGTTCTTCTTGGTTTGGGAGTTCTCAAAATCCATAGGTGTACTTCCCTTCAACGCATGCCGCCCGTAGGCTCCGAGCGGCCTCGTCTTTAGGATGCCCCTCAAGCCGAGAATTTAAACCTTACAATCCCGTTCTTCAGATTTGAGCGGGCTACACACTCAACCAACGATCGTCCTCGGCTCGGCAAAAGCCCTCGCGCTCCAGGTCAGCTAGAATGCCCGCGATCAAGTCGCGCTCGACCGGCCCGCGCCCAGCCGCCGCTTCCATATCGTTAACGCCCACCACGGCATCAGCAAGCGTAATCCCCGCCGGTTGGCCATCGCGCGCTGCCAGCAACATGCGCACGATATGCGCGCGCTTTTGGCGACGTGAGCCCTCAAACTTTGATTGACGGCTATAGCCCGCCGAGCGCCTGGACGGATTGGGCAACGTCTTTTTTAGATATGCGCCGTAATCCAGCAACGCGTAATACCACGCGCGCGGCGTGTCGGCATCATCGAGCGGCGCGGCAAAGGGAGCGATCTCGTCGGTCGCCGCACCGGGGGCCGCCGGACAGGCCGCCTGAACCAGCGACACCAGCTCGCGATCGGGAACAGCCGGTACATCGGGAAAGAAGTGATGCAGAAAGACCGTGCGCACGTTGGTCTCCAGATACACGCCCGGAAGATCAAACGCAAACGACCGGATACCCTGCGCCGTTGCCGGGCCAATACCAGGCAAAGCAACCAAGTCACGCGTCTCGTGCGGAAACTCCCCGTTCCAGTCCTCTACAACGCGCTGAGCGGCCTTGTGGAGCGCCAGAGCGCGTCGGTTGTAGCCCATCCCCTGCCAAGCGTCCAAAACATCGGAAGGCGCGGCCTGGGCAAGCGCCTGCACGGTTGGAAAGCGATCGAGCCACGCCGGCATGCGCGTCTCCACGCGCGGCACCTGTGTTTGCTGCAGCATGACCTCGGAAAGCCAAATGATGTACGGATCGCGCGTGCGGCGCCACGGAAGGTCGCGATAACGCAGGACCCCTTCCGAACGAATCATCGAACGAAAGGGGTCCTGAATCATATCTATGCTCCTTATGCGGCGCTATTCCTCCCGGCAAGCACATGCACAGGCGGCGTACTCGGGAAACGCGTCGCGGTCGGCGAATTTGGAATCGACGGCCGGGAACTGGCGGTGAGCGACGATGTCGCCGAGCGAAACGGAATCGAGGTAGTCGCGCATCAACGCTTGAGCTCCGGCCCACAGGGGATGATAGCAGCACGTGCCCATGCGTGCACAGTCGCCATCGGGTGCGGTGCAATCGTTCATAACCATAGGGCCCTGAACGGCCTCGACGACCTGGCGGATGGTGACGTCGTCCGGACTGACCTTGAGACGCATGCCACCGTGGACGCCACGCAGGCTCTCCACAATACCGGCCTGGACCAAACCGTGCTGAATCGAGCGGGCAAACGAATACGGAACATTGACCTCTTCGGCAGCGGTGCGAACAGAAAGCAAACGCTCCGGATCCTCGGCAAGCATCGCCAGCATACGAAGGGCGTAATCAGTCTTCCTCGATATGTCCATTTTTCCCCTTTCAAGGAATACGAACAGCTCGAACGAGCTCCGGGGCCGAGCTTGTGTCGAGACGCTAAATGACCGCAGGACATCCAAATGGTAAATCGGATATCCACTGAGTGCCGCGCTTGGAGCGAAATGCATCAGATGCGGCCTACAGTGCAATTTAGTATAACCTAACCCCCTGTCTCGTTGAACAGGTGTTGCGCAACAAAGCTGTTGTTCAGACAGATAGACTTATTAGATTTTACTTGCGTTCCCGAAGGCGCGGGGATTCTGGGCGAAGATGCGCCAGGGCGATCGTTCTATCGAAACAAAGTGCATCAAATCAGAACCACCCTTAAAAAGGGTGGTTTGCTCTTAGGGTATAACCCACGGGCCCCGGGCTCGCGTCTAAAGGCGCGGGCCCGGACTTCGTCCAGGCCTAGTGCATCTTGACCCGTGGCGCGCCGGTCGAACCGGCGGCATCACCCCCTCTTGAAGGGGTCCTCGTACTCCTTCACGCTCAGCTTGTCCAGCGCGATGTCGTGGGACTCCTGCTCCCTGATGTACTTGGCGATCGTCGCCTCGTTCAGGCCGACGGTGGACACGCAGTGGCCCTCCGCCCAGAACTTCCTGTTGCCGAACTTGTACTTGAGGTTGGCGTGCCTGTCGAATATCATCAGCGAGCTCTTCCCCTTCAGGTAGCCCATGACGCTCGCGACGCTGTACTTCGGCGGGATCGCCAGCAGCACGTGCACGTGGTCGGGCATCAGGTGCCCCTCGATTATCTCGATCCCCTTGTACTCGCACAGCTTCCTGAGGATCTCCCCTATGTCGCTCCTGATTTGGTTGTAGATCACTTTGCGCCTATACTTCGGCGTGAACACGATGTGGTACTTGCACATCCACTTCGTGTGGGAAAGGCTGTAGGCCTTCTGGGCCATGGCGACCACCCCTTCGACTCGAATTCTTGACGGCCTGAACAATCGTCAATATCGGTCGGAGGGGTGGCTTTGTAAAGCCGTTTGTCTCCACCCGCGTAGCGGGTGGTTTAAAGCTGGCCGCTGCGCGGCCAGCAGACTAAAGTCTTGAAACGCAAAAAGCCACGTCCGAAGACGTGGCTTTAATTGCGTTGGCGGGAAGTACGGGGCTCGAACCCGCGACCTCCGACGTGACAGGCCGGCGCTCTAACCAAACTGAGCTAACTCCCCAGGCAGACGTTCGCGTTTGTTTCCGCTCGCGTGCGCTGCGGGGATTAGTATACACAGAAGTCTGTCCGGCGCGCAACAACTTTTTTGAAAAAATTTTTCGGTCCCTCCGGGAGGGTCTCCGGGGCTGGGGGCGGGGG